>JAYVBR010000182.1:0-3595 GCA_043750395.1 Bacteroidota bacterium
TCGAAGTTTGGTTTCGAAACTTTTAGTTCAGAAAAACATGCTTTCAAATGGAAAGGCAAATATTTTGATGAAGATGCGATGGTTTTGTTTTTGAATAAATAAAACAACAAATAAAAAATTGTTAATCAAACCAATATAAAATTAAGAATTATTACTTTTACAATTCAAAATCGATAAGGTTTATAGAATAAAAAACAAAAAAATGAAAGGAGTATTATTAGTAAATCTAGGTTCGCCAGAAAGCCCAACCCCAAAAGATGTTAAACCTTATTTAGATGAATTTTTGATGGATCGATTCGTAATCGATGTTCCATTTTTATTACGAGCATTGTTGGTTCGAGGCGTAATTTTGCAAACTCGTCCAAAAAAATCAGCTGCTGCTTATGCCCGAATTTGGACTGACGAAGGTTCGCCATTGATTGTCATTTCTAAGAAAATGCACAAAAAAGTACAAGCATTAGTAGATATTCCAGTTTCGTTAGCGATGAGATATGGAACGATTTCTATAATGAAAGGTTTGCAAGAATTGCACGATCAAGGCGTAAACGAAGTAATGCTTTTTCCTTTGTATCCGCAACACGCAATGGCATCTACAACCACAATTTTGGTTTTGGCCGAAGAATTGCGAGCGAAACATTTCCCAGAAATGAAATTTACAACCGTTCCTGCATTTTACAACAAACCCGATTACATAAAGGTTTTGGCAGAAAACATTAAAAAACATTTGGGCGATTTCGATTATGACCATTTATTATTTTCATATCACGGAATACCAAAACGTCATATTCGCAAGACCGATATTACCAAATCGCATTGCAAAATTGACCGCACTTGTTGCAGCACCCCAAGTCCAGCGCACGAGTTTTGTTACAGCCATCAATGTTATGAAACTACCAAATTGGTAACCGAATATTTGAATATTCCAAAAGAAAAATACAGTCAAACTTTTCAGTCACGTTTAGCAGGAGATAAATGGCTAACACCTTACACAGATGTTGAAGTGAACAAAATGCCAGATAAAGGTATCAAAAAATTAGCAGTGGTAACGCCAGCATTTGTATCGGATTGTTTAGAAACTCTGGAAGAAATTGCTATGGAAGCACACGAAGAATTTGAAGTTCACGGCGGAAAAGAATTTATGGCAATTCCTTGTTTGAATGAAGACGATGCTTGGTGCCAAGTTGTTGCGAATTGGATTGGAGAATTTGAACGAAATTAATATTTGTTTCAAGTTTCAGGTTTCAAGTAGACATGTGTAATTTGAAACCTTAAACTTGAAACTTGAAACAAAAAAATGGAATATTACAATTACCTAAAATCTCTTCATTTAATCTTTGTAATCACTTGGTTTGCAGGATTATTCTATATTGTTCGGTTGTTTGTCTATCAAATAGAAGCCAACGAAAAACCATCTCCAGAGCGAGAAATTTTGCAAGCGCAATATAAAATAATGACTTATCGATTGTGGTATATTATTACTTGGCCGAGTGCCATTTTGGCTAGTGTTTTTGCCTATTGGATGTTGTTTTTTACCGATTTAGGCAATGCTTGGCTCAAAGCCGATTGGATGCAAGTAAAACTTGGCTTTGTTTTTGTGTTGTATATTTATCATTTAAAATGTCATCAAATTTATAACCAATTACAACGAGACCAGGTTAAATATTCGAATAATTTTATGCGATTATGGAACGAAGGCGCAACAATAATTTTATTTGCAGTTGTTTTTTTGGTCGTATTAAAAAATGCAATAAATTGGATTTATGGCGTTTTAGGGATATTTTTGTTCTCAATAATAATAATGTTAGGATTTAAGTTTTATAAACGAATTAGAGAAAAATCTAACCACTAAGCACACAAAGCCTGCACAAAGTACACTAAAGTCTTTGTGAACATTGTGGCTAGTTAGTGCCTTTGTGGTAAAAATATGCTAAACAATTTCAAAATATCAATGCTTTCACTTCGAATAAGAATTTTCTTATCGATGATTTTATTGATATTGATTTCGCTAATAATAATGGCTTCGATTTCGATTTATCAGTTCAAGAACGAAGCAAAAGTTTACCACCAAGAAAAACTAGACCGCAAAGAAGTTGCTATTAAAGAAAACATCGATTATGTATTAGCCAATACAAAATATGTTTTAAAATCTGGAAATTTGAACTACATCTTCAAAGATAAAATCCATGAATTGGCCGATATTCATAATCTTGAAATAAATATTTATTCTTTAAAAGGTAATTTAGTAAAATCGTCCAAAGCCAAATTTTCGGTTGATAAACAATCGCCACCAATCAAAAAATTTATTTTAAAATTGGTTCAATCCTCAATCGAAAAAAGATATGTAGACATTTCTCGTGGAACTGATGGTAAAAAATACAGATCTTCATTTAGTTTAATAAAAGATGATAAATTTAAACCAATCGGAATTTTAAATTTGCCTTATGTCGAAGACGACAGTTATTATGAAGCAGAATTGACCAGTTTTTTATGGCGATTGGCACAAGTTTATAGTTTTATGTTACTCGTCGCTTTTGCGGTTGCGTATTTTTTATCATCATATATAACCCAATCTTTAAAAACAATTTCAGACAAGTTAAGCGAAACTTCTTTGAATCAGAAAAACGAAAAAATTGTTATCGAAGCCAACAGCAAAGAAATAAATTCGTTGATTGCTGCTTATAACAAAATGGTCGACAAACTCGAAGAAAGTGCTTTGAAATTAGCACAAAGCGAACGCGAAGAGGCTTGGCGCGAAATGGCAAAACAAGTCGCACATGAAATCAAAAATCCCTTGACCCCAATGCGATTAACGGTACAAAGTTTTCAAAGAAAATTCGATGAGACTGATCCAAATTTAAAACAAAAACTCAAGGATTATTCAGAAACGATGATACAACAAATCGATGCAATGAGTTCAGTAGCATCAGCATTTTCTAACTTTGCATCAATGCCAGCGCAAGACAACGAAAACTTGAATGTTGTTGAAGTTGTAGATTTGACTTTAGATATTTTCAACGAAGATTATATTATTTTTGAATCCGAAGAAGAAGAAATTGTATCAAAAATGGACCGAACACAATTGGTTCGAATAGTAAATAATTTAGTCAAAAATGCCATTCAATCCATTCCCGAAAATCAACTTGAAAAATCAATTTTAGTAGCCGTAAAAAAAGTCGAATTAAATGTTTTAATATCTGTTCAAGACAACGGAATTGGAATTGAACAAGAAAATATCGAACGGATATTCGAACCCAAATTCACTACTAAAACCAGCGGAATGGGTTTAGGTTTAGGAATTATAAAAAATATTATAGAAAATTACAAAGGAACAATTACCTTTGAATCGCAGTTTGGACAAGGAACAACTTTTACCGTTTCGTTGCCATTGATAAAACAATAAAAACTATGACTTACGAAAACATTTTGGTTACAACCAACGAAAATATTGCAATAATAACTATCAATAGACCTACAAAATTGAATGCTTTGAATGTTACAACGATTCAAGAATTGCATGCAGCATTTGAAAATTTAGAAAATCAACACGATATTAGAGCAATAATTTTAACTGGAAATGGTGAGAAAGCATTTGTTG
>JAYVBR010000183.1:0-3591 GCA_043750395.1 Bacteroidota bacterium
CCCCTCCCCAGCCCTCCCCGAAGGAGAGGGAGCAAGAGTAGATCTAAAATACAAGCTAACGATTTGATTTTCTCGATTCTTCAGCGGAAAAACGATGCCGTATTTTCCAAAAACAGAATATGATTTATCGTTTTTTAAATTCCTGTCCAAAAGCAATCCAACGGCTAAACAATTATTGATTAATTCCTCGCTCTTTCGTTCTCCGTGGTGGAATTGTCCGCTATTAAATCCGATTTCGAGTTTGGTATAATCCAGATTTCTTTTCTTACAATAGTCCTTGGCTGGAGCAGAACTGTTTAATCCGTTTTTAAAACTTGAGAACATTTTTTGCAGAAAGAGTCCTCCAGCCCCCGAAGGGGGAGTTGTTGGCGTAATATTTGGCGTTCCCACTTCACGGGTTAGGGGGATACTTCCCAACATTGCTACACATTTCAAAATGGCTTCTCGTTTGGTTAGTTTTTCATAATCTTGTACGAATTGTATTTGATCGCCTTTTGCCCCACAAGCGTGGCATTTGTAAAAATCTTTTTCTAAATTAACTTGCAAAGAAGCCGTTTTATCTTCGTGGAAAGGGCAACATAACATATTGTTTTTGGGATTTAAGGCGTAGTTTTTTAGAACTTGAGTTAATGTGAGTTGGGTTTTTATGTCTTGGATTTCCATTAATTAAATTTTAACATTTTTATATTTCTGCGAATATTTGGTACAAATATAGATTATTTTATTATCTATGCAAATAATTATTTATTTCATAGTACCATTTTTTATATTAAATTTGCAACATAAAGCAGTATATACACACTTTTGATACCATAAATACGAAGAAAATGGATACTTTCGGCAAGAAATTAAAAGAAGCAAGAGAAGCAAAAAGTTTTTCGCAAGCAGAATTAGCAAGACAAATCGATGTGCATCATTCCATTATTGGAAAATATGAAAGAGATGAAGTAAAACCATCAATTGATGTAGTTAAAAGATTAGCAGATGTTTTAAACACAACTGTTGGTTTTCTTTTAGGAGAAACCGAAGACAGGGAACTTTTAAAAGACCCAACAATGATGAAACGTTTAAACGATATTGCAAAATTTCCTGAACTCGATAAATCCCATATTCTTTATACGATAGATGCAATGATTAGTAGTGTAAAACTTAAAGCAATTTAATTATGGATGCAATTAGACAATTTATTGAAGTAAAAAACAATTCTTTCAACGTAATCCTTCCAAAGGATTTTACTGCTAAAAATGTAGAAGTTATTATTATGCCAACAGCAGATGATTTTGGTATACCTGAATGGCATAAAAAAATAGTTCTTGAGAGAATGAAAAACCCTCAAACTCCCGTTGACGCTTTTAAAATGATTGATGAACTTGAACAGGAAGACATTGACAACCTTTAAGATTAAAGCCGACCCAAGAGTTAAAAACGATTTAAAACAAGCTAACGAATTTCTAAAATCAAGAAGAGTTGGACTCGATAAACAGTTTCTTATAGATTATAGATCTAATCTTAAATCATTGCAATTAAATCCTTTTTTCCATATCAGATAAGATAATATTGGCTGTCTTCCTTTTGATGTTTTCAAATATATGATTCATTTTAGTATTGATGAACAAAACAATATCGTAATGGTTCACGCTGTTATTTCTATTTATCAAGACCCAAAAGATAGTTGGTTGTATTCTTAAACCTTTTTTTTACCCAATAAAAAAAAACTCGCAATACTTGTTATAAGTTTGCAAGGTTTTTTTTCTTTTGTGTCTGCCTGTGTTTGTGGGCACAAAGTCAGAGACATTTGCGCAGCGCAACACGTTTAAAATTTATCTTTTCGATTTATTTAGAGACTTCGGAGAGCTGGGGTTAGTGGGCGCAAAGTCAGAGACATTTGCGCAGCGCAACCCGTTTTAATTTAAATCTTTACCGTTTTGGAAGACTTTGCGGAGCTGGGGACATTTGCGCAGCTCATCGCGTTTTAATTTAAAGATTAACCTTTTTGGAAAACTTTGCGCAGCTGGTGCTTGAATTTAAAAATTTTTCCTTCTCAAAAGAACTCCTTTTTTTGAATAATACAACCAAACGCCTTTCTTATTTCCATTATAATAACTACCTATTGATTCTAATATACCATTTGTGTAGTAAGATTTATATTGACCGTTTAAATGACCGTTTAAATATGTATATATATGACTCAAAAATCCTTCATCTGTGAAATGAAAATGCAAACCACTTGCTATTAAAGAATCATTTTTATTTAAATATTCTCCTTGACTAATTAATTTAGAAACATAATTGAATCCTAATCTTAAAGATATTGAATCGTTTTGTTTGATTAAAATATTCCTGACATTCTTATTTGGCCAAGTAATTATATCCAACATTTTTTTATTCTCAATAATTAAAGTTTTTTTTTGATTTATGGACACACTCTTTTTAAATATTAAAGAATCATTCAATAAAAATTTTATTTCCTCGTTACCCTTTTGTGGATATAATAGACATCCCTTAAAAACGAAAGCCAATAAAATTAATTTTAATAATTTAGTTTGTTGTTGTTTTGCCATTTTTAGATGTAACTTTTATTGATTGAACAGATTTTTTTGCGACAGTTGGACTATAATCGCCACCAGTTTTACCCGCAGAAGGTAGTTTGCCTTGAACAACTGGAGTGTAATTAGTTCTTCCAATATAACCAGTAGCCGTCTGTTTTGTCGCCACAGAAATTTCTTTGACTAAATTAGGTGATTTTAAAGTATTATCAATAAGATCTTTAGTAGTTAAAAAGTCTTGACCTTCATCAATTTCTGGTGTAGCTGAATTACAAGAGAATAAATCTACTACACAACCATCTGCAAACGCATTACTATCAAGTTTCTTGGCGACATCAGTAGTAAAATCTGTTTTATCATATGGAATCGTCATATCATAACCCGTATTATCGAAACCAAAACCAATAACACTCGGAAATCCGTGAGACATTGCAGAAACATCTGTAACTTGATCGGCTAATCTATCAACTGACAAACTCGCAGTTACTGTTGTTTTTGAATTTAAATAATTTTTCACTTCGTCAGCGGTTTTTACATAAACAGGTATACTTAACCCATTCTTTTGTGCATATGCTTCAAACTGTTTTTTTTCAGCAGAAGTATAATCTAAATCAAATATAATCCAAGTTACATTTTCTCCACTCTTTGCTTTTTTAACTTCGTTTAGATAGTTTTTAAGTTGAACTTTTGCTCCCATAATAAAATTTAATCGATTCTTATTGTGCAAATCAGCTCCACCTGATATAACGATTTTTTCTTCTCCATCAGGATCAATACAAACTATAGGATTATTAGAAACATAAGCATATGGAGATTCGTGAGGATATTTCGCACTTTTAGGATCTCTTGCAAACCATCTTCCTACTCTAGGATCTAACATCCTAGCTCCAAAATCAAGACTATTACCCTCGCCCTTTAATTCGTTGTCAAGTTCTTTCCCATTAAACCCATAACGGTAGGCTGTGCTTGAGCCGTGCCTATTAGGTACTAACTGTCCAAAAGGGTAATACTTAAATCCTAACTCAACAACCCAATCACAAAATCA
>JAYVBR010000184.1:0-8320 GCA_043750395.1 Bacteroidota bacterium
GATCAAAGTGTGGCACACAATGGCGTTTGCTTGACGGTTATTGCTATCGAAAACGATGTTTATACGGTAACGGCAATCTCAGAAACCATTCAAAAAACCAATCTTGGCGACTGGAAAATTGGCGATTCGTTGAATTTGGAACGTGCTATGTTGCTAGGTTCTCGTCTTGATGGTCACATTGTGCAAGGACATGTTGACCAAACCGGAATTTGCACAGCAGTTCGAGAAGCAAACGGAAGCTGGTATTTTACTTTCGAGTATAATAAAAAACTGTCTAATATTACTATTGAAAAAGGTTCAATAACTGTCAATGGCGTTAGTTTAACGGTTGTCGATTCTAAAGAAAATGAATTTTCGGTGGCGATAATTCCTTACACATACGAAAATACTAATTTTAAATATTTTAAAGTTGGTACAAAAATAAATTTAGAATTTGATGTTATTGGAAAATATGTTTCGCGGTTGTATGCGATTCGGAGTTAAAAGCCATATGTTTTAAAAAAAATCCCAAAAAAATTAGATATTATTTTGGGATTTTTTGTTTTATATTTGATGTTAAAAATATTATGGCAACAAAAAAAACCAATATTCCATTTAAAGTGCTTTTTAGCTATATGGCTCTTGCTGTTCTTATTGTCGTTGCAGGTTTGTTATTATATAGTCAAAATAAGATTTTCACGAAAACTGAATCAAAAATTTCGTTAGAAAAGAATAAAATTTTAAAAGTCAGTAATTTATTTTCAAATATTTATAAAACAGAAAGTTTAGCTAGAAAAACTATTCAATCTAGTGATACAAGCGACTTCCGAAACTACAACATCCAAAAAGAAAGTTTGAAACTCGAAATTGATTCATTGAAATTGATTATTGAGAATAATTATCAAAAAAAATTATTAGATAGTGTTCAAATTTTATTGTCAGAAAAAACAGAAAATATTAAACAATTAAAAGCTATAAAATCCAGACAAAATGAAGCTGTCGAAGTAAAAAAAGCCATAACAAATATATCGAAAATGGAAGTTTCGTTGGGCAAACTTAGAATAGAAGATTTTGCATCTGAGCCTAATAAAATGGGTACTTATCAGCGCAATGTGCTTTCGAAGTATATTGCTTATTTAAATCAAAATATTCCAAATGATAGTACCAATTTGTTATCAAAAAAATCTGGTGATTCTATTTTGATAGCCAACAAAAATTTGTTAAATAAAATAAAAAACGAAACCTCAAACAGAAATGCAGCAACTCAATTTGAAGAAAATAAATTGCTACAGAATGATTTATTAATTTCTGAAAAATTAGGTAAAATATTGAATATAATTGAGCGAGAAATTATTTTAAATACCTCGCAAAATAATCTTTTAAAAGAAAATTCATTAAAAAAAACCAATTCAATTGTTACAATTGCTGCTATTATTGGTTTGTTATTATCTGTATTGTTTTCGGTTTTGATTTTGAAAGATTTTGCAAAAACCGAAGAGTACAAATCGCAACTCGAAATTGCCAATTCTAAAACCGAAAGTTTACTCAAAAACCGAGAACAATTAATTGCAACGGTTAGTCACGATTTAAAAACGCCACTAAGCACAATTGTTGGATATACAGAACTTTTAGGAAACTCTGATTTGAATAAAAAGCAAGAGTATTTTACTAAAAACATTAAAGGTTCATCTGAATATATTTCGAATTTAGTTCAAGATTTATTAGATTTTACTCAGATTGAAGCAGGAAAAATCACTTTAGAAAGCAATCCGTTTTCGTTAAACGAATTAATAAACGAAGTTGCGAAAAACATACAATCTATTTATGATCAAAAACCTGTTGATTTAATTTTAAACATAAATGAAAAATTAGATTCAAATATTATTGGCGATGCTTTTAGGTTGAAACAAGTTTTATCAAATATTATAGGAAATGCTTATAAGTTTACCGAAAAAGGATTCATAAAAATTGATGCAGAAATTTCGAAAAATAATTTATTAATCATAAAAGTTGAAGATTCTGGAATCGGAATAGCCAAAGAAAAGCAACAATTAATTTTCGAGGAATTTACACAAGCCGATGATAATATTGTCAAAACTTATGGAGGAACAGGTTTAGGATTAACAATTTCTAAAAAAATAATCGAAATTCTTGGAGGAAAATTATTCTTGAAAAGCGAAATCGAAAAAGGAAGTTTATTCGAAATTCAATTGCCTTTAACATTCGATAAAATTTTAAAAAAAACAATTTCAAATAATACATTTACAGCAATTGTTATTGATGATGATTTGAGTTTGTTGAACTTGACTTCGGAAGTTTTAAAATTAAA
This sequence comes from Bacteroidota bacterium, assembly GCA_043750395.1. Taxonomy (GTDB): domain Bacteria; phylum Bacteroidota; class Bacteroidia; order Flavobacteriales; family Flavobacteriaceae; genus Flavobacterium. The sequence continues at coordinate 2,309 of JAYVBR010000184.1, forward strand.
TAATTTTAAAGTACATTCGTTTACCGAAGCGAAATTGGCATTAAATGAAATAAAAATTTTAGATTTTGATTTTGTGATTTCCGACATTCAAATGCCAGAAATTGATGGCTTTGAGTTTTTAAAAAGCCTTAAAAATCTAACCAATTACAAAAATCAACCTGTTTTTGCATTAACTGGCAGAACCGATTTAGAAATTGAAGTTTACCGAAATGCAGGATTTGTTAAAGTTATTTCAAAACCTTATTTGCCAAAAAAAATTATAGAAATTATCAATTCAGTTTTGAATAATGAAACAACATTAGAAATATCGAATGATGAAAAAAAACCAGAAATATCTGATGAAAAATATTCATTATTAACTATAAAACAGTTTTTGCCAGACGATAAAAATGCTTTAAAAGAATTTATAGATTTATTTATTCAAACTACAAATTCGAATTTATTTGATTTAGAAAATGCTTTTTTTGATAATAATTTTATTGAAATTAAAAACATTTCTCATCGAATGAATCCTGTTTTTAAACAAATTCAAGTTATCGAAATCAATGAAATTTTAGATTGTCTTGAAAATAAAGATTTAAAAGTTTCGGAGATTGATTCTAAAATTAAAGTCTTAAAAATTAAAGTCGAAGAATTATTTTTGGAACTAATGCCACATAAAGGTATAATTTCTAAATTATAATATTGAAGTGGTTTAAACTTTTTTCAATTCGCTGCAAAATTGTCTTTTTGCCCCATGTTTCAGAATTTTTTTATTCGATGGCGATGCTATCCAATAAAAAAAATCCAAAATCTGAAACAAAAATCTTAATTTTTCGCTTCAATCAAAAAAGTTTAAACCACTTCATTGTAAAAAACATTAAATTGGCTTTTATCATATTCAATCTGCTCTAAAAGCCTTTTAAATTCAAGTTTTGTATTCAACAACTCTTTAATTTTTATAAATTTACAAAAATTCTAATTTTTTAGAATCCTGATTACCTTTTCTTCATCATTTGATTTTATTTTTAAAAAATAGAAACCGTTTGACATATCCGATAAATTAACTTCTGTTGTAAAGTTAGATGATTTTTGAGTGAATAATTCTTGACCAATAAAATTATAAACACTTATTATTGAATTATTGTTTAAGTTTTCGAATGTTAAAATATCAGAAACTGGATTTGGATAAAATTTGAATTGATTTGTCAATTCAACAACTTCGTTTGCAAGAACTCCGCAAGCTCCGGTAACCAATTTTATTGGTCGAACAGCGGTATTTTGAATAGAATTTAAATCAGAAATTGCTATTACACTTCCGAAACCAGTTAAGCCAGAATACAAACCAGTTGGGGTCATGCTCAAAACATTGTTCGATGTAGGGTTAGTAAAACCCCACCACCAAGCCATATAACCTTTATTGTAAGTTGTGCACAATTGCATTAAGTATTGATAATTAATTGTTGTTGCAGCACTAGATAAACTCTTGGATATTTCGCCAAAAACAATTGGAACATTCACAGCGTCAAGAGCTTGAAATCTTGATAAAATTTCAGTATTTAATGTATTTTCCCAATAGGCATGAACACTGAAAATTATTTTGTGCAATGGATCATCGTTTTGCAAAGTTCCTGCATAATTCACAAAAAAGTTATGGTCGCCAGCCCAACCGTAACCATCAATCATAATTGGCAAATTGAGTCCAGCGGTTCTTAGTGCTAAAATAGCTGTTTTATTGGCATTGTAATATTGCAATTCGGTCGTGTCATAATGTTCAGGCTCGTTGGCAATATTCAAAATCAAGTAATTTTGATATTTTTTTAGCAACGCCAAAATGTCTGGTCTTGTCCAAAAAGCGGTTGCCAATGGCAATGATTGAACGGCTGTTTGAGTGGCACTTAATTGCGTAAAATCGTGCAATTCGAGAATCGGAATCATATTGTTTGTTAAACATGATTGAATTATGGGTTCAATATTGCTTGCAACAACTGGAACAGAAAACGGGTTTCCATTGTTATCATAATTGGTTTTGTTTCGTTCCAAACAAATTCTAACCGTATTAGATCCAGTCAATGCAATTTGTGGCATTTCGTCCAAACCCCAATTGGGAGCCCAAATATTGCCGTGGTTTACGCCTTTTAGGATAATGTTTTGACCACAGTCGTCGGTTAGGTTTTTGCCTTGAATTGTCCATCTTGAAGTTTGAACTTGTGCAAAAACGATTGTATTGATAATCAATAAAAACAGTATAGTAATTTTTTTCATGGTAGTTATTGGTTTTGATTATTATTCAAAGTTGCAAAATATTTTTTGAATTTTATGTTTTAAATAGACGAACAACATTTAAAAAGGATGAACGTTTTTAATTTTCGATGAAAAGATTTTTTATCGGATTAAATACTTAATTCTTTATAACCTTAAAAATTTGTTCCTTTCCATTCGAATTAATTTTTACAAAATAAGAACCATTTGTCAATGCCGATAAATTTATTTCGCTATTATAATCGTTCCACGTTTTGCTAATTAGTTCTTGTCCAAGTAAATTGATTATCGCAACTTTAGCAACTTTATCGGTAGTTTCTATTTTTAAAATATCACTAACTGGGTTGGGATAAATCTTGAATTTGTTTGCATCGAAAGATTCATTTTCAAGAGTTGCATCTATAATTTCGATTTTGAAATTTCCTTCAACAACATTTTCATTATCGCTTCTTTCTCCAATGTTTACCGAATAGGTATCGCCCATAATTGTTGGAATTATTATAGATTCGTTCATTCCACCGCCAAAATTATCGACTGTGCCTTCGCAGGTCATTCCGTTTACACATTCGCCTTTATAAACCCCAATTTGCACATCATAATCAGGAGAAATATTGGTTAATCGAATTAAAACACTGTCGCCAGTTCCAGTAAAACCGAACCATTCGCCATCGTTCATTGGGTTGTTGCTGCAAGTTGTTATTGGGTAACTTTCAAAATTTGATCCAGCACCATTGGTTTCGGTAAAAGAGTAAGGCATAGTAATTACGCTTCTTCCATAATTGCAAGCATCGTTAATTAAATCTTCGCAAACAACAATCGTGAAATCGCCTTCTGGAAGATCTTGAACATTGTCAGCATTGCCAATATTGATGTAATATTGGGTGCCAACTAGAGTAGAAAAAGTGAGACTTTCTATTCCATCATTCGCCAAATCGTCGGCATTGACAACGCAACTTAATGCGCCGCAAGAACCAGTATAAACTCCAATCTCAGGATTATAAGTGCTTTCTACATTGCCTAATCTAACATTTATTAGGTTGCCAGTGCCAATGAATTTAAACCAAACACCATCATTCATTGATCCAAAACAACCTGCAATGTTGCCGTTATTGTTAGAGGCTAAATTGCCGTTTTCTTGGGCAAAAACGTATGGGAATGAATTGATGTAATAACCATTTATACATTGGTCGTTTTCTAATACTTGATCGATTGTAATTGTAAAATTGCCCTCTAGATTGTCAACATTATAACTGTTATTGCCCACATTTACAAAATATTGCACCCCTAAAACCGACTCGACTAATAGTGATTCTTCGCCAGAAACTCCGAAATCATCAGCCGATCCTTTACAGGTTAAATCGTTGCAAGTACCAGTGTAAACCCCTATTTCCGGATTATAATTTCCTGATACAAAATAGATATCTATCGATATTGTTAGTCCTGTCCCAACGAATGAAAACCATTCGCCATCATTCATTCCATCGGGACAAGTAGTCACAAAACCTTGATTGTTGGTACTCATATTGCCGTTTTCTGAAATATAAGTAAAAGGGAAATTATTATTTGGATCAGATAGTGATCCGGCGCATGAATCATTAATCAAGTTAGATTTTCGATTGGATTGTTGCGCCAATGAAAATGTTGTAATTAGAATAGTTGCGAATAGTAATTTTAGTTTCATGTTTTTTTATTTTTAAATTATAATGTAAAATTGCAATAATTGATTTCGATAAAAAATGCCAAAAGGACGAACGACGTTATAAAAGGACGAACTTCATTGGTTTTCGATGAAGTGAATGTTTTTGGGATTAAGTACTGGACTCTAAAACCCTAAATTCTATTTTATCATTGCTTCGCCAGTTCGCACTTGCAGGCTTGTGTCTGAAGGAATACTAAACAAAAAGAGCAACTTTATTGAGATTCTTACAGAATGAAAAATTGATGCTGAAAGAGGTTTATGAAAATAAAAACCCTAAGTGTAATATTCATTTCGAAGGAGTACTAAACAAAATGAGCAACTTTATAGAGATTCCTACGGAATGACAAATTGATGCTGAAAGAGGTAAATGAAAACAAAATACCTGAGTGTAATATATATTCCGTAGGATTCCCACACCAAAAGAGAAACGTTATTGAGATTCTTACAGAATGACAAAATGCCCTTTTAGTTTAAAAATTCGCATACTTTAAAAAAAATGGTTCGACAAAACTGCCAAACCTTTTCAAGAAAAAAACAAAAGTTCATGAAAACTTTTTCTTTAAATATTTTGTTTACAGAATTATGAAGACTGATCCCGAAACTTCGAGACTAAAATCTGCAATCTGCTATTTGAATCAAGGTAACCATTCTTTTACTTTTCTTAAAACAAAAGGTTTGTATTGTTCTGGGTTGGTACAATGTCCAGTTGAATTAATAATTAAACATTCGCTTAAAGATTTTACGTTATTATCTAAATTATTAGACAAGCCTGTCTGAAATTTAGTGGCATCAGCACCAAAAACATTATCGTTTTTGTTAGCCATAAAAGCCACTTGTTTTTTAAAAACTCGACCTTTATATTCATCGCCACCAGAACATTGCAGTATTACACCTTTAATATTTAAAGTTGTTGGCACAATAGAATTGTCTGCGTTGGCGGGCAAAAACATTGGAAACATTAAATCGCCACCACGTGACGCACCACCAACTATAACTTTGCTTATTGAAATTGAATAATCTGTGACCATTTTATTTACAACACTTTCAATGTCATATTTATAGTTATTGACATCATTTATATATCCTTGATTTGGGTTTCTGTATGATGTTGTTACAGCTACATAACCAGCTTCGGCTAATGCCTTACATTGTTCGTTTAATGTGCCGTCATCTAATGTTCCTCCATCGCCGTGAGCCAAAATAACAATTCCTTTTCGGTTGTTTGCATTCACAATTTCTTGATAATAAGTTTTGAAACTAAAATTAGGCAATGCGGTTATTTTGTTTACAGTTGCAACTGCAATTGGTGGGATAATTAATGGAGTAGTATCATCATCTTTTGAGCACGAAATCGAGATTAAAAAAATCGATAATAATAAAATTTTTAGCTTCATGATTTATTTTTTTTAGAATTAGATTTCAAAATTGAAAAAAAATAATTAATTAAAAAACACCAAATGGACGAACGACGTTTTAAAAGGACGAATGACAAGTAAAATCCCAAAATAAAATTCTTTTTCAAGAAAACAGATTTATTTTAAATATAAATTTTTGTTACCAATGGGTTTTCTTGAAAATATTAATAAAAAAAACCCAAAAGTAACAATTTCTAAAAAATTAGTTCTTTCCAAACATTTGTAAATCGGATATTGTAATTTCGGTTACATATCTTTTTTCACCGTTTTTATCTTCGTAATTTCTATAAGATAATTTTCCTTCAATGCTAATTTGTTTTCCTTTAACAACATATTTTTCAATAATTTCGGCAGTTTTTCCCCAAGCAGTCAATCGGTGCCATTGCGTATCTTCGACTTTGTCACCGTTTTCTTTGTAATAAACTTCTTTAGTTGCTAGCGAAATATTGGCTAATTTTTTTCCCCCTTCAAGATTTTTAATTTCTGGATCTTGACCTACGTTACCTAATAATTGTACTCTGTTTCTTAATGTTGACATGGCGTTTAAATTTAAATTGTCATTAAAATTGATTTTTATATGTGTTATCTAGTTTTTACTTAATAATAAAACTTCATTAACCAAAACTTCGGTAATATTGCGTTTAATTCCATCTTTAT
>JAYVBR010000185.1:0-3588 GCA_043750395.1 Bacteroidota bacterium
ACAAAAAGATCAACTTGATATGATTCTTGGTGCCGACAAAGCTTGTGCGATCCATCTAAAAAAGAAAAACTACACAATAGATGAAGTAAAAGCAATAAAAACAACCGATGCCGCATTAGGTCAAGCAAAAATGATTATGGCACAAGTTCTTTCAAGTTCAACCCGTGAAGCATTTGATAAAGAAATGATTGAATTTAAAAACTATATTTACGACCAATTGAATTATAATTTGAATGTAAATTTTGACGGACGAAAATCCTTAGGAAATAATCCAGATGATTTTAATTCAAAAATTTATGGAAACAACACAGTTTGGGGACCAAAAAAAGAAGGAGCTAAACATGGGACTCACGTTGCGGGAATCATTGCCCAAATAAAAAACAATGATTTAGGTGGAGACGGTGTTGCAACCGGAAATGTAGAAATAATGACCATTCGCGCCGTGCCAAATGGCGATGAACAAGACAAAGATATTGCCAACGCAATTCGATATGCGGTTGACAATGGCGCAAAAATAATAAACGGAAGTTTTGGAAAAGATTATTCGCCACATAAACAATGGGTTTATGATGCTATAAAATATGCCGAAACTAAAGATGTTTTATTTGTTCACGCAGCTGGCAACGATAGCAAAAACATTGATGTTGAACCTAATTTCCCAAATGATTCAGATGGTTCTAGTCCAGAATATGCCGACAATATGCTTACGGTCGGCGCTTTAAACTTCGAGTTTGGATCCAAAATAATTGCAGATTTTTCGAATTATGGCAAAAACAACGTAGATGTATTTGCACCTGGTGTAAAAATATATGCAACAACACCAAACAATACCTATGAATATTTGCAAGGAACATCAATGGCTTCGCCTAATGTAGCAGGTGTTGCAACATTAATTAGAGCTTATTTTCCAAAATTGACTGCATCGCAAGTAAAACACTTAATTATGGATTCTGGAACGCCAATTTCGACTTCTGTAATGATTGGCGAAACCAATAAAACCCAAACAACATTGGGTGAAATTTCCAAAACAGGTAAAATTGTTAACGCATTCAACGCATTAGTTTTAGCAAGTAAAACATCATCAAAAAAATAATATTTGTTTAAATAATTATAAAAACGGAAATTCTTAAAGTGTTTCCGTTTTTTTATTCAAATAATAATTTCTAAACCCACAATCTAAATAGATTTTAATTAATTTTGAATTCTTGAAATTCCAATCCAAAAAACCAAATGAAAAAATTACTTGTATTTTTTATATTATCTAATATTGTCAACGTTTTCTCACAGAACAGCTATTGGCAACAACAAGCCGATTATAAAATGAATGTCGATTTCGATGTTTCGAATTACAATTATTCGGGCAAACAAGAAATTATTTATACTAACAATTCAAGCGATACATTACGCAAAGTTTACTATCATTTGTATCCAAACGCTTTTCAACCTAATTCAGAAATGGATGCTCGATTGCAAGCCATAAAAGATCCTGATGGAAGAATGGTTGTTAAGTCAAAAGTTGATGGAAAAGATATTAAAACTAGCAGAATTAAAAACCTAAAACCAGACGAAATTGGTTTTTTGAAAATTTCTAATCTCAAACAAAATGGCGCTGTCACAAATATCAAAGAGTTGGGAACAATTCTAGAAGTTACATTAGCAAAACCAATTTTACCCAATTCAAAAACTACATTAACTTTAGATTTCGTAGGACAAGTTCCGGTTCAAATTCGACGTTCAGGACGAAATAATACCGAAGGAATCGAATTGTCAATGAGTCAATGGTACCCAAAACTAGCCGAATTCGATTTTGAAGGTTGGCACGCCGATCCTTATATTGCAAGAGAATTTCATGGAGTTTGGGGCAATTTTGATGTGAAAATAAATATCGATAAAAATTATATTCTTGGCGGAACAGGTTATTTACAAAACGGAAACGAAATAGGTTACAACTATCAAGATGCCGGAAAAACAGTAAAAATTCCATCAAAAACTAAAAATTTAACTTGGCATTTTATTGCGCCTAATGTACACGATTTTACTTGGGCAGCCGATAAAAATTACATTCACGACAAAATAAAAGGACCAAACAATGTCGATTTGCATTTTTTATATAAAAACAATCCTGCGATTATCGAAAACTGGAAAAATTTACAACCAATTACCGCCAAAGTTTTAGAATTTTATAACAAAACTGTCGGACAATATCCTTACAAACAATATTCGGTTATTCAAGGTGGAGATGGCGGAATGGAATATGCAATGTGTACTTTAATTGTTGGCGAAGGCGATATGGAAGGATTGGTTGGCGTAATGACTCACGAGTTTGGACACAGTTGGTTCCAACATATTTTAGCAAGCAACGAAAGTAAATATGGCTGGCTAGACGAAGGTTTTACATCGTTTATAGAAGATTTGGCAACTAATGAAATGGCAGAAAAAAAATTGGATAATCCTCACGAAAATGCCTATAAAGGATATGTTTCAATGGCAAATTCTGGCAAAGAACAACCACAAACTACTCATTCTGACCGTTATGACGAAAATCGGGTTTACAGCATTACATCTTATTCAAAAGGCGATGTTTTTTTGGCGCAATTAGGCTATTTGATAGGAAAAGAAAATGTTTTAAAAACTTTAAAAAAATATTATAACGAATTCAAATTCAAGCATCCAACTCCAAATGATATAAAACGAACAGCCGAAAGAATTTCTGGAGCCAACCTTGATTGGTATTTGACCGATTGGACAAAAACCACAAATACAATTGATTATGCTATAAAATCAGTTGCTGATAATGTAATAACTTTAGAAAGATTGGGCAGAATGCCAATGCCAATTGATGTTTTAATAGAATATCAAGATGGTTCAAAAGAAGCTTTTTACATTCCGCTTAGAATGATGAATTTTGAGAAAGAAAACCCAAATCTTGCAACAAAAAGAACCATTTTGAAAGATTGGGCTTGGGCTCATCCAAATTATGATTTTTCTGTTCCAATTGATAAAAAAATCAAAAAAATCACTTTGGATTCAAGCGAGTTAATGGCCGATGTGAAACGAGATAACAATGTTTTTGAAGTAAAATAAAAAATAACCAAAATTAAATATAGAAAAAGGCGTTTTAGAATATTTTCGGAAACGCCTTTTATTTATTTTGATGTAAGTTAGTAGCTCATTTCTACAATTTCTCTCACTTTTTCTAAAGTAATATTTTGTTTTTCGCCAAGCCCCAACCATTTTCTTTCTTCAAAACGATTGACAATAAAATTTGCAGTTTTTTTATAATCTTGAGTAAATTCTGATATTTTGGATTGCATTCCCATTATTTTAAAAAACTCTATTGTTTTTTCGATGGCTTTTTCGGCTTTCTCGTCTACAGAGTTTCCTTGAATATTAAAAATACGTTCGCCATATTGTGCTAATTTATCTTTCTTGGTTTCGAACATTACCTTATACAAACTAGGAGCAATAATTGCCAAAGTCCTTGCGTGATCTATTTCGTATAACGCAGTCAATTCGTGACCAATCATGTGAGTTGCCCAATCACTAGGAACTCCTTTTTGAATTAATCCATTCAAAGCCATAGTCGCA
>JAYVBR010000186.1:0-8280 GCA_043750395.1 Bacteroidota bacterium
GTTCCGGTTCTGTCACCTTTTTGGTTTCCGTTTTCAAGAACGTGTTTTACTAAATCGTGGTATTGTTTCATAAAAATTTTTTGGGTTGTAATAATTTCTATCTGTTGCTAATTCCCCCTTTGGGGGTTAGGGGGCTTTTATCTCTTAGAAATCTCGTCACGAATTTTGGCTGCTTTTTCATAATCTTCATTTTGAACTGCGCTTTCTAGAAATTCGTGCAGTTCGGCAATGCTGTTCTTAGAATAAGTAGAACCTGAATCGTTGCTTTCTGGCTCTTGACCAAAAGTTTCTGGATTCGATAAAATATTATCGTCCGATTCAGAATTTTCTTTTCCAGAAGGATTACTCAAATAAACTCCAGCTTTTTCAAGAATGTTTTTATAGGTATAAATCGGAGCCGAAAAGCGCAAAGCCAAAGCAATTGCATCAGAAGTTCGGGCATCAATTACTTCTTCTATTTTATCGCGTTCGCAAATTATACTCGAATAAAAAACGCCATCGACCAATTTATGAATGATGACTTGCTTGATGACAACACCAAATCTGTCGGCAAAATTTTTAAATAAATCGTGTGTGAGTGGGCGAGGAGGCTTGATTTCTTTCTCGAGAGCAATCGCAATAGATTGTGCTTCGAATGCGCCAATAACAATTGGTAATTTTCGATCGCCATCGACTTCATTCAAAATTAAAGCATAAGCTCCGTTTTGGGTTTGGCTGTATGAAATTCCTTTTATGGTTAGTTTGACTAAACTCATTTTTAATATTAGATATTAGATTTTAAATATTAGATTTACCCAATAATTAAATCATATTACTTTAAAACTTAAATGAACTTATATTCCTTATATGTTTTAAATTTTTTTAATAATGCAAAGTAACAAAAAACTTTCGCTTTTAAAAAGTAAAAACCATCTAAAAATTAATCAGATGGTTTTGTTATTTAATTCAAAGATTATTAAATTTTAAGCATTTGCTAATTTAAAATCTTTAAGTTTTTGATTCAATCTTGGTATAATATCAAATGCATCGCCCACAATTCCGTAATCGGCTACTTTAAAGAAAGGTGCTTCTGGGTCGGTGTTGATTACTACTTTTACTTTCGATGAATTGACTCCTGCAATATGTTGAATTGCTCCTGAAATTCCGATTGCGATATATAAATTAGTTGCAACTGGTTTTCCGGTTTGACCAACGTGTTCGCCGTGTGGTCTCCAACCTAAATCAGAAACTGGTTTCGAACAAGCTGTTGCTGCGCCCAATGTAGTTGCTAATTCTTCGATCATTCCCCAATTTTCTGGACCTTTCATTCCACGACCAGCCGAAACGACAATATCTGCATCGGCAATAGTTACTTTTCCTGATGCTTTTTCTACCGATTCTACTTTTACACCAAAATTGGCAGCGTCAATTGTTGGGTTAAAATCTGTTACAATTGCTGCTCCAGCATTTTCAAAAATTCCATAAGAATTTTTAGACAATGCCAAAACTTTTACATCGGTTGAAATTTCGGTAGTATTGAAAGCTTTGTTTGAAAAAGCAGTTCTTTTTACTTGAAATGGAGAAGTTGAAATTGGCAAACCAACCACATTTGATGCAAATCCGGCTTCTAAACCAACTGCTACAAGTGGTGCCATATACAAACTATCGGTTGTTGATGACAATAAAATTAGTTTTGCGTTTTCTGATTGTGCCGCTTGTTTGACTACATCTGCGAAAGCTTTGGCAGTGAAATTAGCCAATTTATCATTGGTTACTTTCAAAACTTTATCGACACCATAATTAGATAATTCTGAAACATCAGACATATTTATAGCTACTGCTGTAACGGTTGTTGATAAGCTTTCGGCTATTTTTTTGGCATAAGATGCTAATTCAAAAGCTACTTTTTTGAATTTTCCGTCGCTAGATTCTGCGTAAATTAATATAGACATAATTATTTTAGATTTTAGATTTTAGATTTCAGATTTCAGAATCTTTAAACTAAAAACTTGATTATTTAAATTATTTAACTTTAATGATTTTAAATTCAAATTTAAAACTGCAATCTTAAATCACCTTCGCTTCGTTGTGTAATAAATTTATTAATTCGTCCAAATTGTCAGCATTAATTAATTTTACTGCTGACTTTGGTGCTGGTTTTTCAAATTTTATTGCTTTGGTATCTGCATTTGCCGAAATTGGTTCTAAAACAGTTAAAACTTTAGTTCTTGCGGTCATAATGCCACGCATATTCGGAATTCGTAAATCTTTTTCTTCAACCAATCCTTTTTGTCCACCTATTATTAATGGCAAAGTTGTCGAAACCAATTCTTTTCCACCATCTATTTCTCTTGATGCTTTCACAGATGAACCTTCGATTTTTAAATCAGTACAAGAATTTACAAAGTTGTATCCTAAAAGTCCAGCAATCATTCCTGGAACCATTCCACCATTATAATCTAACGATTCTTTTCCTGCAATAACCAAGTCGTAGTTACCAGTTTTAATAACTTCTGCCAATTGTTTTGCAACATAAAAACCATCAGTCGCAGCTGCGTTAACACGAATTGCTTCGTTGGCACCGATTGCCAATGCTTTGCGCAAAGTTGGTTCGGTTTCTGGACCACCAACATTCACTACAGTTACATTTGCGCCTTGTTGCTCTTGAAACCAAATGGCTCGGGTTAAACCAAATTCGTCATTTGGATTGATTACATATTGAACACCATTTGTATCAAATTGTGAATCGTTATCAACAAAATTAATTTTGGAAGTAGTATCAGGAACGTGGCTGATGCAAACTAATATTTTCATATGAATTAAGTGTTATCTTTATTTGAATACAAAATTACAATATTATTTTTAATAAATATACTATGCACGCATAATATTTTTGTTAAACTATTTCGATTTCGTTAAATTTAGAATTTTTACATAAAAAAACCCGATTTTAAAACTTTAAAATCGGGGTTTTTATTTTATATTTTTTAAAATTTTATTTGTTTGCTTTGGCAATATATTTTTCTAAAGCCATTGTCATCGATGGGCTTTCTGGAGTTGGTGCCATAATATCTACTCTTAATCCGTGTTCTAAAGCTTCTTTTTGAGTTGTGCTTCCAAAAACTGCTATTCTAGTTTCGTTTTGTTCTAAATCTGGAAAATTCATAAACAATGATTTTATTCCAGTTGGACTAAAAAAGGCTAATACATCATAATAAACATTTGCCAAATCAGACAAGTCGCTCATTACCGTTTTGTAAAAAGTTGCTTGTGTCCAATTAACTTTCAAGTTATTTAAAGTAATTGGTGCATCGGCATTTAATTGATCTGAAGCGGGAAGTAAGAATTTCTCTTCTTTGTATTTTTTCAACAAATTCGACATATCTGCAAAATCTTTCAATCCTACATATATTTTTCGTTTTCGGTAAGTAATGTATTTTTGTAAATAAAAAGCAATTGCTTCCGATTGACAGAAATATTTTAATCCTTCGGGAACTTTGTACCGCATTTCGTCGGCAACTCTAAAAAAATGGTCAACCGCATTTTTACTGGTTAAAATTATAGCGGTAAAATTATTTAGGTCGATTTTTTGTGCCCGAATGTCTTTTGCATTAACGCCTTCGACGTGAATAAATGGTCTAAAATCTACCTTTACCTTGTGTTTATTTTGTAAATCAAAATAAGGAGAGTTTTCTACTTTCGGTTCTGGTTGAGAAACCAATATTGTTTTCACTTTCATAAAATATCGTTTTCTGTTTGCATATTATTTATTAGTAAACCAATAATACATAAAATAATAGGGTGCAATTTCAAGTGCGCAAAGATACAAAATAAAATAAAACAATTTACCAATAATTATTTTTTGGAAAATTTTTATTCCTTTTAGTGAAATTAAAACATTTGTAAACAATACAATTCCAATAATAGCCTGCAATACAACAAGTTCAGGTTTCTTATTGTAATACAAAATAATTGTTATCGGAAGTAGTAAAAGTGCAATATAATTTCGATAACTGACTTTTAACATATTATATTGTTCAGAAATATCTTCTACATCGAACGATGTAGCAATAATTTTTTCTATTAAATATTTCGATAATATCAAAAATGACAATCCAGTAATTATTTGAATAAACGCAATCCAATTTGTTTTTTGGATAAAATCAAAATAAAATAGCATATAATGTATAAAAAAACCGAATGACAAAACTTGAACTATAAATAAAAAAAAAGTAAAAAATGTCATTAAATGAGTATTGTCTTTGTACATTTTGATATACCGTTCCGAAAAAATTAAGTTTTTGAAATCGCTAAACTTGTTTTCGAATGTCGATTTAGTGATAATAACCAACACAAAACACAAAATAAACAATAAAGTTGCCCAGTCTTTGTTTTCTATTATTCGGTTATGTAGTTCTACTTTCAACATAATTGCAAAAGTACAAATTTTCTATCATAAAGATTATTAATATTATATTATGATTTTAACAAATCTAAAAAGTTTATTTTTGCCTAATATTTATTTCAGTTTATGCAAAAAGCATTAGTTATTATTCCTACTTATAATGAGATAGAAAATATCGAAAGCATTTTGCGTGCCGTTTTTTCATTGCATAAACCTTTTCATGTTTTGGTTGTTGATGACAATTCGCCCGATAAAACTTCCGAAAAAGTTTTAGAATTGCAAAAAGAATTCGAAAACAAACTATTTCTAGATAAAGGTTTAAAAAAATCAGGATTAGGAACCGCCTATGTGCGCGGTTTTCGTTGGGCTTTGGCTAGAGATTATGAATATATTTTCGAAATGGATGCTGATTTTTCTCACAATCCGAACGATTTAGAAAAATTGTTAGAGGCTTGCCATTTTGGAAGTGCCGATTTAGCAATAGGTTCTCGATATGTTACTGGTGTAAATGTAGTGAATTGGCCTTTGAATAGGGTTTTAATGTCATATTTCGCATCGGTTTACGTGAAAATTATTACTGGAATGAAAATTCACGATGCCACCGCAGGATTCATTTGCTATAAGCGAAATGTGTTGGAAACCATTGGGTTAGATAAAATAAAATTTATAGGATATGCTTTTCAAATCGAAATGAAATACAGAACTTTTGCAAAAAACTTTTGTATTATCGAAGTTCCGATTATCTTTACCGATAGAACTAAAGGGCAATCCAAAATGAGTTCGGCAATTTTTAAAGAAGCGATTTTTGGTGTTATTGCTCTAAGAATCAGAAAATTGTTTGGAAGACTTTGAGTTAATTTTCTTTTTCAAATGATACAAACTTAAATGAACTTGAATTTCTTAAATGTTTTAAAATAAAAACTGTATGTTTTTAATTATTTCTACAAAATCTTATGAATAGAGTTTTAATAAAAAATGCTAAAATAGTAAACGAAGGCATTATTTTTGAAGGCGATTTGCTTATCGAGAACGATATTATTGTCGAAATAGCCGAAACAATTAGCTTAAAAACTTCTGACTGCAAGATTATTGATGCTCAGAATAATTTTTTAATTCCAGGCATAATTGACGATCAAGTACATTTTCGCGAACCTGGTTTAACGCATAAAGGCGATATCGCATCTGAATCTAAAGCTGCGGTTGCTGGCGGAATCACATCTTTTATTGAACAGCCAAATACTATTCCTAATGCTGTAACGCAAGAATTACTGGAAAACAAATACAAATTAGCAGAAAATAATTCTTGGGCAAATTATTCGTTCATGATGGGCGGCACCAATGATAATTTAGCGGAAATATTATTGACAAATCCAAAAAATGTTGCAGGTTTAAAAATATTTTTGGGTTCATCGACCGGAAATATGTTGGTTGATGATGAAGAAGTTTTAGAAAAAATATTTTCGTGTACAACATTGCTAATTGCAGTACATTGCGAAGACGAAAATACTATAAAAACCAACTTAGAATATTATAAAAAACAATTAGGCGATCAGGTTACTCCAAACTTCCATCATTTGATTCGAAGCGAAGAAGCTTGCTATATTTCATCGTCTAAAGCAATTGCTTTGGCTAAGAAAACTGGGGCAAGATTGCACGTTTTTCACGTGTCGACAGCATTAGAAACCGAACTTTTTGTCAATAACATTCCATTAGAAGAAAAGAAAATTACAGCCGAAGTTTGTGTGCATCATTTGTGGTTTTCGAACGAAGATTATGACAAAAAAGGAAATTTCATTAAATGGAATCCAGCCATAAAAACTCCAAAAGATCGCGATGTTCTTTGGGAAGCCTTGCTCGATGATAGGTTTGATGTTATTGCAACCGATCACGCGCCGCACACATTAGCAGAAAAACAATTGCCTTATTTAGAAGCGCCATCTGGTGGTCCAATGGTGCAACACGCTGTTGTTGCAATGCTTGAAGGTTATCATCAAGGGAAAATTTCTATTGAGAAAATCGTTGAAAAAATGTGTCACAATCCTGCAAAAATTTTTCAAATCGAAAAACGAGGATTTATAAAAGTTGGCTATTATGCCGATTTAGTAATTGTCAATACTGGAATGCCTTGGAGTGTTTCTAAAGACAATATCTTGTACAAATGTGGCTGGTCGCCATTTGAAGGTTACACTTTCAAATCAAGAATTACTCACACTTTCGTGAATGGTCAATTGGTGTATAACAACTTCAATTTCAAGGAAATACGAGCAGGAAAACGTTTGCTTTTTGATAGATAATAATTAATGTTTTTAGAAAATGAAAAATATTTATAGATTTATAGTAATGTTAATTTTGTTGACTAGTTGTGGCAATTCAATTGTCGAAAAACCCGACAATTTGATTGATGACGATGTAATGATTGATATTTTTTATGATTTGACTGTTCTTGATGCCGCTAAAAATTCGAGTTATGAAAATGGTGTTTCGACATTTGAAGCCAACGATTTTATTTTTAAGAAATATAAAATCGACAGTTTGCAATTTGCAAAAAGTAATAAATATTGGGCGTCCGATGTTGCCAAATATAAAAGAATGTATAAAATTGTTAAAGATAAAATAAACGATAAAAAAACAGAATTAGAGGCAATTATTATAGCTAAAGAAAAAATAAAAAAATAAATTCATGAAAAAAATAACTTTAATATTTGCTTTAGTAATTTTATTATTCAATTGTAAAAAAGAAAGCAATAATGATTTTGAGTTACTTACAAAATCATATTTTGAGGTAAAAAACTCCCTCGATCCATTGTCTTCAACTCAAAACGGATTCAAGAAGTTCGATGATAAATTAGTTTTCGAAATGACTGATTCATATCGGAAAGATCAAAAAACATTCTTTGATAAATATCAAAATTTATTAAAATTGATTGATGAAAGTTCATTAAAAGAAGAAGAAAAAAACAGTTACGAAATTATGAAATGGGAAATCGAAGTTGGCCAACAAGTTTTGGCGCAACCATCAAATTTGTTACCAATTCACCAGTTTGGAGGAACACATTTGACAATGACTCAATATGCTGGTGGAACAAGTGGACAGCCATTTAAAACCGAAAAAGATTATCTGAATTTTTTAAAAAGAATCGATTTGTACTCGATTTGGATAGATTCGGCAATAGTTTATATGAAAAAAGGAATTGCTCTAAAAGCTGTTTTGCCTAAAGCATTAACTGAAAAAGTAATTCCACAATTCGAAAATTTTAAAACAGAAAAAATTGAAGATAATTTATTTTACTCTTCAATAAAGTTAATGCCAAAAACATTTTCTGAATCTACTAAAAAAGATTTGAGTAACAAATATGCTTCGATAATTAAACAAAAATTGATTCCACAATATGCTAAAATGACAATTTTTTTAAAGAATGAATATTTGCCAGTATCAAAAATGACAAGTGGAATTGGCGATTTATCTTTCGGAAAAAATTATTATCAAGCATTAGTAAAACAATGGACAACTACTGAAATGAAACCAGAAGAAATTCATAATCTTGGTTTGAAAGAAGTTGCTAGATTGAATGCAGAAATGGAAAAAGTTAAAAATCAAGTTGGTTATAAAGGAACAATTAAAGAATTTTTTGACGAGGTTAGAAACAAAAAAGAACTAAAACCTTTTAAAAAACCTGAAGAAGTAATTGAAAATTTTAATAAAATTTACGCAATTGTTAAACCAAATGTCGATAAATTATTTGCATTACAACCCAAAACCAAATTCGAAATCAGAAGAACAGAATCTTTTAGAGAAAAAACAGCAAGTGCCGAATATATGCAAGGTGCTGCAGATGGTAGTCGTCCAGGCATATTTTATGTTCCGATTCCAGATGTAGCCAACTATAATTTTTATG
>JAYVBR010000187.1:0-8278 GCA_043750395.1 Bacteroidota bacterium
CAAAAAAAAGATTCAAATGTTTAAATATATTTTAAGTTTTTTAATAATTTGTATTTCATTCTCGATGAATGCACAACTAACAGCGCAAGAAAAACTAGAGCAACGCAAAGCCGAAATTCAAGCTCAAATTCGCGCCAACGAAAAACTATTGCAAAACGTAAAAAAACAAGAAAAATCAGTTTTGACCGTTATTGGCATTAAAGATCAAAAAATCAGGTTGAAAGAAAATTTAATCGAAACTAACGAAAACCAAACCAAGGTTTTAGCGAGTAATATGAACAAAAATCAATCTCAAATCAATAAATTAAATAAAGAACTCGACACATTAAAAGCCGACTATGCCAAAATGATTGTCAAATCTTATAAAAGTCGTTCTCAACAAAGTCGTGCTATGTTTATATTATCGTCACAAAACTTTTTACAAGCCTATAAAAGAGCGCAATATATGAAGCAATATTCTAGTTATAGAAAAATGCAAGGCGATGAAATTATTGATAAAACCAACGATATTTCCGGTGTAAATAAAAAATTAAATATTCAAAAAGAAGACAAAATAAAACTTATTAAAGAAAACGAAACCGAAAAAGTAGCACTTGTAAAAGAAAAATTAGAACAAGTAAAAATAGTTAATGCAATAAAAAAAGACAAGAAAAAGATTGCAGTCGAAATCAAAAAACAACAACAAGAAACGCGCCAAATCGACCGCCAAATCGATAGATTAATTCGTGATGCAATTGCCGAAGCCAACCGTAAAGCAGCTGCAGCAGCAGCAAAAGCCAATCCAACCAAAGTAGTTACGGCTGCCGAAACTCGTGCAACCGAATCTTCGACTAAAATCGTTTTAACGCCAGAAGGTCGAATAGAATCAGACAAATTTAAGAACAATCAAGGTCGTTTGCCTTGGCCAGTCGAGCGTGGCGCGGTTACTTTAAAATATGGAAATCAGCCACATCCTTTATATCCAAGTTTGGTTATTCACAATAGTGGAATAGAAATTACAACCGATCAAGGCGCTAATGCTCGTGCAGTTTTTGATGGCGAAGTAACTCAAGTTCAAGTAGTTTCGCCAGTAAACAAAGCTGTAATTGTTAAGCACGGAGATTTTTTCACGGTTTATCAAAACCTGAGTAAGGTTTTTGTTCGCGAAGGCGACAAGGTTTCTATAAAACAAAGTTTAGGTTTAATAAGAACTTCTGGCGATACTGGAAAAACCGTAATGAAATTTATGATTTCTCAGAACACGACATATTCAAATCCAGCAAGTTGGTTGAGTAATATGTAATTTTTGTTTTAAGTTCTAGTTTTTATTTAGATATATATTGAATATTTCGATTATTTTTATTTGATTTTTCAACAGAAAACCTAAAACATATAACTCACAACATATTATAAAAAGAGCGCTTTCAATTCAGTAGCATCTTGCGCTTTCATTTTTCCAGCTAAAACAAGACTCAATTGTTTACGACGTAAAGCAGCCTCGAAACGTTCTTTTTCTAAATCGGTTTCTGGAATAACTTCTGGAACAGCAACAGGAACGCCACTTTCATCAACAGCAACAAATGTATAAATGGCTTCGTTGGCTTTGGTTCGCAAACCCGATTCTCGATCTTCTATCCAAACGTCTATAAAAATTTCCATCGATGTTCGAAAGCTTCTCGACACTTTTGCCTCAACAGTTACAACGCTCCCCAAGGCAATTGCACGGTTAAAAGCCACATGATTGACTGATGCTGTGACCGTAATTCTGCGAGAATGTCTTCTTGCGGCAATGCTAGCTGCTCTATCCATTCGGGCTAAAAGTTCGCCGCCAAACAAGTTATTCAATGGATTTGTTTCGCTAGGTAAAACCAAATCAGTCAATATTGTCAAAGACTCTGATGCGTTTTTTGCAGTCATAATTAATTGTTTTTTATTTGTTGAAGCTAAATCCTGCTTTTCTTTTCAAGATTTTATCGCAATTGCTTTTTTTCTATAAATTGTAAAGAACTTCCGTTGGTCGTTTTTGCAATTCAAGAAAAAATAGCAATTCTCTCAAAATGCTTTTCACTGCAATCAGGGCTAAAAAAAATCCCGTTTCATAACGAGAATTTCTTTATATTTAAACCTATTGGGTTTTATAAACCATATAGGTTTTTTTATTATATTATTTTTCCAATTGCTGAATCAAAACCCAAGCATCTGGATTATCTTTTATTTGAATTATATTCATTGCTTTTCTAGCTTCGCTATAAGTTTCATAACTATTATAGATCACTGGAAATAATCCATTAATGTTTTGAGTAATTTTCTCGGCTTTATAACCTTTTGAAATTAAATTTTCACAAATTTTATCAGCGTTTGCTTCTACTTTAAATGCACCAGCCACAACATGATAATTTAATTTTATATCATTTTTCAAATCTGAAACAACTTCTTGCAATGGGCTATTTGAAATGAAAAAAGTAGCTTCTTGAATTTTATTCTGAACTTGTTTTTGAACTTTTGCTTCTACAATTAAATTATTTATTGCGACTTTTTCTTTATATAAATTCAAGAAAACTGGACTAACAATTCCACAACTAACAATGAAGACAGCAGCATATTTCAAGTTAGAATAACTTCTTGGTTTTTTGATTTCAAGATTTATTTTTTCGTTAATTTCAACTGATTTTTCGGATAAAATATTGTCAAAATCTGGCTCAAAAACATTTTTCGTTTCTATCACAACACGTTTTACATTTGGAGAAACAAATGATGTTAATCCAAAAGAACTCGACAAATAATTAAAATTATCGGTTGGTGTGAAAACCATATTTTTATCAAAATTTATTGCAATCGAACCAATATTTTTCAAGTAAAGACTCTTTTCAATATTCAAAGAATTCCGCCAATTATCGACTTCAATATTAATTAAATCGACAGCTTTTTCATAAGAACATCTTTCAAACAAAGCTATCTGATTGGCAAGTAATCCGTCATTGGTTTTTAAATTGGCATTAAAAAGAATTAACTTTTTTGGCGGATAAAAACTATTTGAATTTTCGATCAATTGCGCAGAGATGTTTTCGGTCAAAAAGGCTCCAAAACTAGGCACAACAACACATTGGTAGCGATAAAGTAATTCCGAGATGTGTTTTTCTAAATTCATAACAGCAAAGTTAATCAAAGAAAATAGTTATCAAAACTTTATTCACAAATTTTATTGACAAATAAATTTATAATTTATATTTTAAAAAAAACTTATCATAAAATTACTTCAATCAATCAAAAAAACTTACTTTTCGCCTTCAAAAAATCACAATGTCCGAACAAGAATTATTTCATTTATTAGCATTATCCAAAATAGAAGGCGTTGGCGATGTTGTTGCCAAAAAATTGCTTCTGCATTGTGGTTCTGCTGAACAAATATTCAAATCTAAATCGTCTCAATTAACTGGAATTGATGGAATTGGTGTTTTTTTGACAAATAATTTAAAAAATAAAACTGTATTCGAAAAAGCCGAAAAAGAATTAAAATACATTAAAGACAATAGTATTAATGTAATGCATTTTCAAGATGAAAGTTATCCTGATAAATTAAAACATTGCATAGACGGACCAGTTTTAATGTTCACTTCTGGAAATATGAACATCAATAATCGAAAAATCATAAGTATTGTTGGCACAAGACAAATTACATCATACGGAACCGAATTTACCAAAAAACTAATCGAAGATTTGGCATCACTCGACCCGATAATTGTTTCTGGATTTGCGTATGGCGTTGATATTGTTGCCCACCAAGCCGCAATGGATCACAATTTGCAAACCATTGGCGTTGTTGCTCACGGATTGAATCAAATTTATCCGAAAGTGCATAAAAAATATGTTTCCAAAATGGAAAAAAATGGTGGTTTTATGACAGAATTCTGGAGTGATTCTGAACCATTACGAGAAAATTTTGTTCGAAGAAACCGAATTGTTGCTGGAATGGCCGAAGCTACAATAGTAATAGAATCGGCAGATCGTGGCGGTTCTTTAATTACTGCAACAATGGCAAACGATTACAACCGCGATGTTTTTGCAGTTCCAGGAAGAACTTCGGATAAATTCAGTCAAGGTTGCAACAATTTGATAAAAACTCAGAAAGCCAATTTGCTAACAAGCGCAGCCGATTTGGTTTATATTTTAAATTGGGATATTCAAAAAGAAGTAAAACCAATTCAGAAACAACTTTTTGTAACTCTTGAACCCGATGAGCAAAAAATTTATGATTTCTTGATAAAAAACGGAAAAGAAGTACTGGATATTATTGCGTTAGAGTGTGATTTGCCCGTTTATAAAATTTCGGTTATTTTGTTTAATATGGAATTAAAAAGTGTTATTCGACCTTTGCCAGGAAAATTGTTTGAGGCTATTTAATTTAATGTTTATTTCTGAAAAATATTTTAATTATCATTCAATTTAAAAACCATTATTTTACATTTGTGAAAAATAAGTTCACAATCAAAAATGACCTACACAACATTACCCAATTCTGACAAAAAAATCAGCACAATTTGCCTTGGAACAATGACTTTTGGCGAACAAAACTCAGAAAGAGAAGCCCACGAACAACTTGATTTTGCTTTTCATAAAGGAATTAATTTTATAGATACTGCCGAAATGTATCCAATTGCCGCCCGAGAAGAAACTTTGGGTTTGACCGAAAAATACATTGGTTCTTGGCTAAAAAAATCAAGAAATAGAGACCAAATTGTTTTGGCAACCAAAATTGCTGGGCCAAATCGTGGAATGAACTATATTCGAGAACCTTTAGATTTTTCTAAAAAAAGTATTATCGAAGCTGTTGAAAAATCATTAATAAATTTGAATACAAATTATATTGATTTGTATCAAATGCACTGGCCAGAACGCAAAATGAACTTTTTTGGGCAACGTGGTTTTGCAATTACCGATGATGTTTGGCAAGATAATTTTAAAGAAATTTTAGAAACTTTTGACGATTTAATCAAAGCTGGAAAAATTGGTCAAATTGGCATTTCGAATGAAACGCCTTACGGAATGATGCGCTTTTTACAAGAATCTGAAAAGCACAATTTGCCAAGAATTGCTACTATTCAAAATCCATATTCATTATTAAATAGACTTTTTGAAGTTGGTTTATCTGAAATTTGTTATCGACAAAATATTGGACTTTTGGCTTATTCTCCGCTTGGTTTCGGAATGTTGACTGGCAAACACCAAAACGGAATTTTGCCCAATTCTCGCAATGGTTTATTCCCACAATTTATTCGTTATACGAATGAAAATTGCAATAAAGCAATTGATTTGTATTTAAAATTAGCTCTTGAAAACAATCTAACTTTAACCGAAATGTCATTGGCATTTGTTCGTCAACAGCAATTTGTTACTTCGACAATAATTGGTGCAACATCAATAGACCAATTAAACGAAAATATCAAAACCCATTCGGTTTTTCTTTCAAACGAAATTTTATTTGAAATCAATAAAATTCAAGAGCTAATTCCTGATCCTGCGCCTTGATTATTCAATAACCAATTTATGAGTAAAAGTCGCATCAAGATTATTTTTGATGTTCATTAAATAAATCCCAGAAGATAAAAATTTGGTATTGATAATATTCTTGGTCAAATTTTGTGTTTTTTGAGTCAATAATAGCTTACCATTAAAATCAAAAATCGAAATCTCGGTTTGATAATTTGAATCTGAACTTTCAATAAAAACTTCTCCCTTTGCTGGATTTGGAAAAACTTTAAAATTAGATGACTCAAATGTATTTGCTGACAAAGAAGTATCTGTAATTTTATAAATTATTCCAGAATACAACGAAGCTATGTACAATTCGCCATCTTTGTCTTCACCAAAAGCCGAAAAATTATTATTCGTAAAAGCTGTTGAATAAGTCAAAGCATTTGAGCTGTTTATAATTCCTATTTTTGGATTACAAAAATCAGTGAATAAATATTTTCCAACCAAATTTGGATATAAACTTCCAGTATAAACATATCCTCCAGTTATTGAACACGATCCAATATTGTGATTAATCGCTGCGATTGGTGCAGTTAAAGTTAATCCGGTACAACCAGCAGAATAAATCGAATTGGCTTCTTTGCATTTCCAACCAAAATTCAAATTGTTTGGCAATGGACTTGCAACTTTATTGACTTCTTCGAATAAATTTTGTCCAACATCGGCAATCCATAAATCGCCATTTAATCTATTGAAAGAAAATTTCCAAGGATTACGCAAACCGATCGCCCAAATTTCGTCGTTTCCTGCAATTCCAAAATAAGGATTTGTCGATGGACTACCATAAGGCGCAGGATTAATGCCAACTGTTACATCAATTCGAAGCATTTTTCCAAGATTTTCGTTGATGTTTTGCGAACGATTTTCTGGATCGCCGCCGCTTCCGCCATCGCCCATTCCTATATATAGATACCCGTCAGGACCAAATTTAATACAGCCACCATTGTGGTTAGAATAGGGTTGGGCAATTATTAAAACAATTGCATCGGTTGCTGCCGTTGCGATATTTATATCTGACGACACCCGATATCTGGCAATGACTGTGTCGCCATTTGTTCTGGTGTAATTTACAAAAAAATAACCATTAGTGGCATAATCTGGCGAAAATGCTAAACCAAGCAAACCCTGTTCGCCACCTGCGGTTGTTATTAAAGCTGATACATCTAAAAAGGGTGTTGCATTTGTTGTGCCATTAGGATTTAGAATTTTAATTTTCCCCGTTTGTTCAACTACAAATAACCTAGCATCATTGGCTGGATGCGCAATTGAAACTGGATTCGAAAAATCTGATGCAAAATTTTGAAGCGCAATTGTTTGAGAAAATGCTGAACTTGAAACTAATCCAAAACATAAATAGAATAATTTTTTCATAACATAATTGATTTTAATAATTGAAGAATTGTTTTTTTTGGGATTTTAAATTTATAATAGCAATAACATTTATTTGATAATCATTTTTTTTGATTTGGTAAAATAATCCGATTTTATCGTATAAATGTATTCGCCTGACGGTAACAAACTGCATTTCATTTTTTCGATATGTTTGCCATAACCATAAGTTTTATTATCGATTACGGTCATTACTTCTTTCCCTGATAAGTCATAAATTTTTATAGAAATTGCGCTTTCTTTGTATAATTTAAATGAAAAATAACTGATTTCATTTGCAGGAGCTGGATTCGGATAATTAGAAACATCATTGTCATTATCATCTAAATCATATTCTTTACTGGATAAGGATGCTTGAGAAATAATTGCAGTCCAAACACTTAAATCGCCATTTTGTAACCTTGTCCAAATAGGACGAATTACGCCATTATGCGCAGTAATATTGGTATAATCTCCAAAAAAAACACCTTCGTTTGGAGTAAATGGCGAACTGCTTATTTTAGTATTTGTAAAACTTGAACCACCATTTGTTGAGTATGCCAAATAAACATCTGTTTGGTCGTCAGAATAATTGCGACGATCATAAAAAACAATATAAATATAACCCGTTGTTTGGTCGATTGTCATCCAAGTTAAGAATTGATGTTTGCCTGGCGCATCATTATTGACCTTGAGTGGCGTTGACCAAGTTGTGCCTTGATCGGTAGATTTTGAGAGGAAAATATCGGTATCATTGGCGCCGTTTCGTTGGTCTGACCAATTGATATAAATTGTACCATTATTTGGACTATTTGGCGCCACATCGCAAACTGTTATTGGCATTCCGTTGCAACGATCGAGTCCAGGAATTGCATAATCCCAATCGGAAATGGCTGATACACTTTTCTCGGTTGTAGACCAAGTTGTGCCTTGATCAAGAGATTTTTTAAAAACTATTCCAGCCGGTCCAGACCAAGAAATATAAACTTGTCCTGCTGGACCAATTGCGGGAACGGCACCTTCGACCGTATCGCTTTTATCTACGCAATTTCCATCTGTATTATTTAATTTTATTGGTGTTGACCAAGTTGCCCCAAAATCTGATGATTTTGAAAACCGAATGATTGACTTGTTTGCAATATTTAGCGAGCCATAAACATCAAATTGTGTCCAAGCCATATAAATGTTGTTGTTATTTTTGTCGAAAGTAGCCCAATGCTTGTCTTGTTTTTTAATTCCGTTTAATCCAGTAAAACTTCCATCGGACCAAGTAGCACCTAAATTTGAAGTTTTTTGGCAAACAATTCTATCTATCCAAGTTCCAAAACTTGGATTTGATAAATGCAAAAAATAAAAATTGTTTTGATTATCAGCAATAATACAAGGATCGCCCCAAACG
>JAYVBR010000188.1:0-3567 GCA_043750395.1 Bacteroidota bacterium
AGATTTTTTTTATTCGATAGCGATGCTATCCAATAAAAAAAATCCAAAATCTGAAACAAAAATCTTAATTTTTCGCTTCAATCAAAAAAGTTTAAACCATCTCTAAAAAAAATCAGCTTATTTCTAAACTGATTTTTCTTAATTTTTTACATTTTTAATATTTTAAAATTGACTACTTTTTCATTAAATTTTAATTTAAAAAAGTAGGTTCCATTTGCAAATTCACTAATATCAATATTGGTTGATAAATTATTCAATTTATTGGAGTATAATAATTGTCCAGCGATATTAAAAACAGTGACCTCTGAAATTTCTGTTTTGGAGTTTATAGTTACTTTATTATTCGCAGGATTTGGATAATAGGAAAAATCAATTGCTTTTTCAAAATCATTTGTACCAAGGCTTGAGCACGAAACCGAAGCTATATATCCTGGTGCAACTACTCCGCCGTCTGAATAAAATTTTAATGTCAAGGCTCCATCAATCGCAGTTGATGTTAATGGATTTGGAATTGTATTTCCTGTAAAGCCAAACCCGCTACTTAATGCTGGAAATGTATCATTATTTCCATTATAAATATTCACGTAATCATAGTCTAATTCTAAATCGAATGCTGTGAAAGTTATTGTTGCTTTTGATTCTGGATTTGCTGGAATAATTACTCGAGTTACAGTTTCGTTATCTAAATAATCGCCAGTTGATCCACCAGAATCTGTTAACGAAATTCCTGAGCAAAAATCTCCTGATGTTACAAATATTTTAACAATTTCAGGACCAACTAATCCACCTAAACAATTTTTTCTAACCACAGATTTGTAGTAAGTGTTTGGTGTTAAGTTATTTGCTATAAAACTATTTGTTATTGGTGTTGTAAAAGTTCCTGTATTTGAAGTAATCGGATAAAAGGCTGCTTCTGAAGATACTGTATTACCTTGTTCAACCCAATCAACTTTAGCAGAATTATTTGTTATGTTAGATACAACACTCGATAAAACATTATTTATACAAGTATTTATACAATTTGTACTCAAGCAATTGCTGTTGTTGGCTTTATTGATTATTCTTGTTGCTGGTTGAATGCCAAAACCAAGTGCTAAATTAACACCACCACCACCCGAAAGATGGCAATAACTCATAATTGTGCCACCATCAACAGGAATTTCACCATTGTCAACACAATCGCCGTTTCCTGGATATCCAGCATTTGGTCCACAACTGTCAATTCGTGTATTATTGCCGTTCCAAACGCAATCGTGCGTATGAGCAGAACCCATTAAATGACCTAACTCGTGGGTTATTACATTTATTGTCCAAGAATATTCTGGAACTGTGTTAAAAGTCAGATTAACATCGCTGTAACTAAAATTATTATTAGTGCAAAAACCATTTAGTCCGACTGCAACTCCGCCTAATCCCCCAGAATCTAAGCCTATAAGTTGACCTAAATCGCCATCGAAAACGGGACGAATTTCATTAAATTTGTATAAATAAGCAGCCGAAGAATTTCCAATTCCGTTATATGGATCTTGTGTTGTCCATATATAAAGTGACTTTATTGCGGTAGTTATTCCGTCGTTATTAAAAATAGTTTGAACATTATTGAAAACAGAAGTAATCCAATTAGTTGTATTTGCAGTGCTATTTCCGTTTTCAAAATAAAGATTAAAGTCGATTTCAAAATAAAAGGTGGTACATCTAACACTGTTTTCTGATTTTGAACTTTCTTCAATTGTTTCTTGAACTGGATTTATTTCTGATTTTGTACCACAATTAAAACTATTTAAAATTTTTAAATCGCTATCTTTATAAATTATATATTCGTTAAGATTGTTATTTTTAGCTAATTTTCCAACAACCAAGTTACTTAATTTTGATGATGAAATTATTCCATTGCATTCGTTTTTAAAAAAATTAAATGAAACTATTGATTTTAAATCTCCTTTTATAATGCCTCGATAATAACTTCCTTGCTCGTATTCTATATTCGAATTTTTATCAGTATCAATATGAAAACCTTCAGCAAATGGATTAACTTTGAAAAGTTGAATAGGAATTATTTCGTCTTGATACGGAATTTGAATTTCAAGATATTCAAACTTATTTCGAACAATAGTATTGATATCTGATATTTTTAAGTTTGCTAATGATGCATTTTCAACAATATCATTAACAGATTTTTCAGTTGAACTTTCCGTTAGGTTAAAAATTGAAAAACTTTCGAATTTTGTATTTTTTGATGTTAATTCAGATATTTTTTCTGCAACTTTTTTTTGAGAAAAACATAAAAAATTTAATAAAACCGATATTGTTAAAATATATTTTTTCATAAATAATTATTTATAGCAGTTATGTGTATGTCTAAAGAAATTTAATTATTTTTTGTCAAGACAATGATAAAAAATATTGAATAACATTCGTTAAAGAAGACTTTTTAGAAGAAGGATTGGTAAAAAAGAAAAAATTTATAAGGCTATTTTATATGCATAAATGGTATTACTACAAAGATAACTATTTTTTAAAAAAATCCGTTTCAAATTATTCTGAAACGGATTTTCTAAACTATTCTAAAACATTTTTACTTCACAATCAAGAATTCGCTTCGTCTGTTGCTGGCGTGTTGTTCTTCGGTGCAAGTTGCGCCACAATCGATTTTAGGTTCGGTTTTACCCATTCCTTTTCCAGAGATTCTTGCTTCAGGAATTCCTTTCATTATTATGTATTGAACCGTTGCTTTGGCCCTGCGATTCGATAAGTTGTTGTTGTATGCATCGCTACCACGGTTGTCGGTGTGCGATTTGGCGAAGATTACAAACTTCGGATTTTCGTTCATAACTGCAACCAATTTGTCTAGCTCAAATGCGCCATCTTGTGTGATGTTGCTTTTGTTGTATTCAAAATAAATTGGCAACAATATAATTTCTTTTTCGGTAATAATAACTGGTGTTGGAACCAGTTTAGCAGCAATTTTAGTTGTTGTGCTTACGCTGGTTTTCGCTACTGCAAATGTGTTGGTGTTGTAACCTGTTTTCTCTGCCGAAAGTGTGTATTCTTTCTCGCATTCGGTTTTAAAATTCACTTCTCCTTTGTCGTTGGCCATTTCTGTTCCTATGATTGCTTTTTGGTCATCTAGCAACGTTACTTTGGCGTTCGATAAAATTGCTCCAGTTTCAGCATTGGTTACTGTTGCAAAAACATTCATTCTACAAACCGGATTCACTTGATACAAATCGTCGCTTTTATCGCGATTACTCGACAAGAAACCCATATTTTTCTCTTGGTTGAATGTGAATGCAAAATCGTCTTTTTCTGTGTTGACTGGTTTGCCAAGATTTACCGCTTCTGCATTTGCTTTAGCTAAATCAATCGCAAAAACATCTAATCCTCCAAAACCTTGTCTGCCTGACGATGCAAAGTACAAAGTGTTGTTATCGTCTGATATAAAAGGGAAACTTTCGTTGCCTTCGGTGTTGACTTTGGCACCCAAATTCTCTGGTGTTCCATAGCTTCCATCGGCATTGATGCTGGTTTTCCAAACATCGTTTCCGCCAATACTTCCAAACATATTCG
>JAYVBR010000189.1:0-3560 GCA_043750395.1 Bacteroidota bacterium
CCAACGCCACAAAATCCGTATGGCTTGACGTTTGACACTACTTATGTTTATGCACAAAATCAAGGACTTCGAGGTTTTTTTGGATTAAGATATAATTTGAAATAATGAAAAAAATTATTTATCTATTTTTTATATTTTTTGCAATTCCAGATGGTTTTGCGCAATTAAATAGTGTACAATTCGAGCAAATTGATAGTTTACAAATTTTAGAAAAACGTAATTTGGTAGTATTTATTCACGCCGATTGGTGTAAATATTGTCAAGTGATGAAATCTAAAACTTTCAAAAACAATGATGTGTCAAATCTAATAAACTCTAAATTTTATTTTATTGATTTTGATGCCGAAGAAAAACGAAAAATAGTTTTTAATAACCAAGATTTTGTATTCAAACCTAATGGAATTAATTCTGGAATTCACGAATTGGCAATTGAATTAGGAACAATTAATAATCAAATTAGTTATCCTATTTTATGTGTTTTGAATCATAAAAACGAGATTATTTTTCAGCAAAGTGGTTTTATAAATTCGAAGGATTTGATTGCAATTTTTGAAAAGAGCATAACAAAAAATTAAAAAATTTATTTTTAATAATTTTTAAATTTTGCAACAACCATCTAGTGTGGCAATTCCTTCAACTGTTGCTTTTACTTCATCTGCATCATATCCAAGTTTAGAAATGGCTGTTTTTATTGTCTGTAAATTTGTTTTTTTTTCGTTAAAATAAACTGTAAATGTCATTTTCTGATCATCAAGTTCATACATTTTCACACCTTTAATTTTTAGCATTTCTGATTTGAATTTCAAACCACAAGTTTCACATAATTTGCAATGGTCGCAATTTAAGGTAGTTTTTATAACTGCTTTTTGGTTTGTTTTTTGTTCCAATGTTTCGTTTGAAAATAAAAACAAAATTGCAATTAAAAACATTAATTTTAGAAAATTACTCATTATATGCTATTTGATTGTAAATATACGACTTTGAACAAAAAAAAACAACAATCAAGCCAAAATCTAATTTAATAACAATTAATACTATTTTAATTCATTCTAAATAAAAATAATTATATTTGTACGATAAATATTTAACGATATGTGTAAAATCAATTTTTTAAAACGAACAACTGACGGAATTTTGTTGTTTTGTCATCATTCAGAAACGTACCAATTATTGTTTAAAAACATCAATTTTAATTTGACTTTAAATGAATTAGAATGTTTTGCAAAATACATCCATAATATCGACGAAAATTATTGGGAAAAAGAATACGAACAATCGGTGTACAGCAAACACATACCTATTCCGTCTGTTCAAGCTAATTTAATAATTCTGCTAGATGTTAAAGACTTGTTCGAATTGCGAGAATTACTAAATTATCAATCAAAAACTATAAAATTTGTAACTTTTAGAGAAATTAGTTATCAAATAATGTTGAATTGAAATAATAAAATCCTGTTTTTATAATGGGTTTTTCGTTTAAATTTCACTATTGAAAATTCGAACTGGTTTTTTATTTTCATCTAATGCAACAAAAGTAAAATTACCTGAAATAGCTTTTTCGCTGCCTTCATTATACATTTGTTCTATATAAATATCGACTTTAACGTCAAGACTGGTGTTTCCAATTTTAGAAACTTTGCCTACAAGTTCTATAATTGTTCCAGCAGGAATAGGTTTTTTGAAATCGATTCTATCTGAAGAAACCGTTACGCATCGTTTTCTTGTGAATCTTGTTGCAGTTATAAACGCCACTTCATCCATCAATAACATTGCAGTTCCGCCAAATAAGGTGTCGTAATGATTGGTTGTATTAGGGAAAACGGCTTTAAAAATTCGGGTTTCAGATGCTTTTATGCGTTCTTCTAAAGTCATATTATTAAGATGCTAGTTTTTCGAAAGCAATATAGTTAACAAAATTGCCTTGCTTATCGAACTTGGGATAAGCATCTATTTCGCACCAATAGGTTTCACCGTTTTTCTTGTAATTTAGAATAATCTCTTTAAAAGGTTCTAAATTATCTAAAGCTTTTTTTATAGATTTTTTGGTTTTTTTGCAGGTATCAATTCCTTGAAAGAAACTAGGAGATTTACCAATAATTTCCTCCGAATTATAGCCATTCATATTCACAATTGTTTCGGTTGCAAAAATTATTTTGAAATCTCTGTCTGTAACAATTACCTCACGCATTTGGTTTTTGACAATATTCAAAAAATTAACTTTGATATCCCAATTTTTTTGAATTTCGGTAATAATTGATAATTCAGAATAATAAGACTTGAGAAACTCCCAGCATTTTAAAGGCGTTTGTAACGTTTTCATTCCCGAACGATATTTTACCCAAGCATTTTCATATTCTGATGTCATAATTTTATTTTTTTAATCAAAAATTAAAAGCCACTTACACCAATAGCAATTGACCAATTTAAAATATTTTTTATGTAACTAACTTATTTCTAAATAAAAAATGTAAATTTAAAAATTATTCTATAAACAAAACTGAAATTTAAAAAAAGAATTAAGATTTCAATTATTATTTTTTTGTAAAAGTAAGTTATTTTTTTTCAAAGTTTAATAAAAAAATGCTATTATAAAAAATTTCCTTTTGTAATATAAAAATCATATTTTTACACCTTAAAAAAAATAATAGCAATATCATTCCTATTTATATTCCTGTGTGCCAACATAGAAATAGGACAATTATTGAAATTACCTAACTTAATTGAGCATTTCAGTGAACATCACGACCACGAAAACGACCACGATATTTCATTCCTTAATTTTGTGAAAAGTCATTACAACGACAATCACAAACATTCTGATACTGACCAACACGACGAACATCAGAACTTACCTTTCAAAACAATCAATACAAATATAAATACGGTTCTTGCATTTGAAAATCTATCTACTATTTCTTTCAGAAAACCAATTAGTATCGATGTTAATAATACGGTTCCTTTCCACAAGGAATTTTATACTTCTAATGCTTATACCTGCATTTGGCTTCCGCCAAAATTGAGTTAATTACTTTCTACCCAATTATTCAGATTTTTATACATTGTTGGTTTTGTAAATCGCATTAAATTTTTTATTTTATTAAGTAATTATTAAATGCAATTAATTATTTGTTTAAAGAACTTTTTTGCAATATAAAATAAATCTTCAAACATTTAAACAATCTCATAATCTGCGATAATCTGAAAAATCTGCGGCATAATAACTCATAAATTTTAACTAATAAAACACCAAAAATGAAAACAATTAAATCAATTTTACTCGGCTTTTTTTTATTAGTCGCAGGAACAACAATAGCTATTGCACAAGTAAATCAAGAAAACAGCAAAACACCACACGGCGGAATAATTCAAAATGCAGGAGACTATAAAATTGAAATGGTCGAAAGAGAAAATAACATTAGTTTCTATGTATTAGATGCTAAAGGAAAAACAATTTCAAACAAGAAAGTTTCTGGAACAGTTGTTTTTGAATTTTTCAATAAAACAAATGCAACAAATCCAATTTCTTTAGATATAAACAATGCATTATTTGTAGAAGTTCC
>JAYVBR010000190.1:0-3554 GCA_043750395.1 Bacteroidota bacterium
AATTTCCTCGTCAGTATCCAAAATATCAAATACGCGATTTGCGGCAATCATTCCCATCTGCATTTCGTTGAATTTATCGGCAATTTGGCGCAATGGATTGAACAACATTCCGATGAACATTGTGTATGAAAATAAATCTCCAAAAGTTGTAAATTTGTCTCCGCCAAGAATATTGAATCCGCCATAAAGCACCACAAATCCTAATGTTAATGATGATATAATGTCGGCAATCGGAAAAAATATCGAGTTGTACCAAACTGTTTTTATCCAAGCTTCGTTGTGTTTTGCATTAATTTGTTTGAATTTTTCGAGTTCGATTTCTTCGCGATTAAAAAGTTGCACAATTTTCATTCCTGTAACTCTTTCTTGTACGAATGTGTTGAGATTGGCAATTTGATTTCGAACTTCTTCGAATGCAACTTGCATTTTCTTCTGGAAAATTCTTGTAAAAAATACTAAAATTGGCATTGCAACTATAACAATCCAAGTGAGTTTGAAGTTCATAAAAAACATAAAAATCAAAATTACTAGCATTTTTAGTAAATCACTAGAAATCATAAATAAGCCTTGCGAAAATATCTTGGCTATGCTTTCGATATCGGAAACCGAGCGTGTAACCAATTGACCAACAGGTGCATTGTCGAAATATTTCATTTTGAAACTCAGCATATGTTTGAACAATTTATTACGAATGTCTTTGACGATATCTTGACCGAGCCAATTGGCCCAGAATACAAAATAAAAATTAGAAATAACTTCGAAAATTAGGACAATTCCCATAAAAATAATATACAACAAAAGTCCACTTTGGTCTTTTGTTTTGATATAATCGTCGATTGTTTGTTTGAGCAAATAGGGGCGAAGCGCAGAAAATACTGATAATAAAATAGCGAAAATTATAACTGAATTAAATCTGAATTTGTAAGGTTTTGTATATTCGAGAATTCGTTTGAATAATCTGGTGTCGAATGCTTTTGCTTTCATATTTTGATTTAGGATTTAGGATTTTTGATTTAGGATTTTTTTAAAATCTGTAATCTAAAATCTGCAATCTATTTTATATAATTGTATTCAATTTTTGTTAAAAATAATCCGTGAGCAGGAACCGAAAAACCTGCATTATTTCTGTTTTTACTTATTATTATTTGATTGAAATCTTGTAATGTAATTTTTTTTAATCCGACATAAACCAATGTTCCAACAATTGCTCGAACCATATTTCGAAGGAATCTATCGGCTGAAATTGTGAAAATTATTTGGTTATTTTGTTTTGTCCAAAAAGCTTCATAAATTTTACAATCGAATGTATTCACATCGGTATGTACTTTTGAAAAAGCTTGAAAATCAGTATGTTTTAATAAAATTTCACAAGCTTGGTTCATTAAATCTAAATCTAATTTTTGATTGTAATACCAACTTTGTTCATTTAGAAATGCATTTTTGAATGTATTGATATGGTATTCGTAAGTTCGTTTTTTGGCATCGAATCTGGCGTGTGCCTCGTCGTGAACTTTTAAAATATCAAAAACTACAATGTCTTTTGGTAAAAAAGAATTGAGCTTATGAATGGAATTTTCAACATCGATAATTTTATCTAAATCAAAATGCGCAAACATTTCTTGTGCGTGGACACCAGCGTCTGTTCGACCTGCACCCATAGATTCAATATTAGAATTCAAAATTGTTGACAAAGCTTTATTTAAAACTTCTTGAACAGAAATAGCGTTTGGCTGTATTTGCCAACCGTGATATTTTGTGCCATTGTAAGAAAATTTTATGAAATAACGCATTTTCGATTTTAAGTCTCAGTTTTTAATTGCAAATGTAGTTATTAATTAAGTTTTAAAAAATAGGATTTTAGTTTATGATAAAAAAATATGTTTTAAAAATTTGATTATTTTTAAAACATATTTTTTACCACAAATTCCACAAATTAACACAAATTAGTTAATGGTAATTTGTGGTTGAATTTATTTTGCTGATAAATTTATTAAAGCAATTCTTCAACGTGTTTTTTGATATTTTCGGACATTTTTCTTGTAGGTAAATCATTAGAATCTCCACCGAATGGATCTTCGATTTCTTCGGCAATTAACTCTAAACTTGCCAAAACATAGAAAATAAAAATCACAACTGGAACAACATAATAACCCAAACTAATTGCATATCCGAAAGGTAAAGTCATAACATAAATAAAAATAAATTTCTTGATAAACGAACTGTACGAATAAGGAATTGGTGTGTTTTTTATTCGCTCACAAGCACCACAAACATCAGCAAATGATTGAATTTCAGAATTTAAAATAATCAATTGATTGCCTGAAATTTTTTTGGTTTCATACAAATCATTGATTTTTTGAAACATCATTTTGGCGACGTGATTCGGTTTGTGCTTGTGTTTTTCGATTTCTTGAACTACATCATCAAACAATTCATTGGTTGTTTCTTCGCTGTTCAAATGCGTATTTAAAACTCCAGCAAATGCTGGAATTAACTTTCTGAAATATTTTTTATCTTTGTCCTCTTTTAAAATAGCCGATAATTTAATGGCAAAATTTCGGCTGTTGTTGACTAAAGTTCCCCATAATTTTCGCCCTTCCCACCAGCGATCATAAGCTGTATTGGTTCGATATGCTAACAATAACGAAATCACAAAACCTAGCATACTGTGCATCATACTGATGTTTTTGACCAAACTTTTATCGTTCAATTCATAATATTCTAATTCGATGTAACATATTGCTGCTGAGTAAATTCCGATGGTTATCATCATTGGAATCAATTTTCTGAAAGTATCAGATTTATGAATTCTGAAAACGAATGTTAACCAATCTTTTGGGTTGTATTGTACCATTTTTTGAAATTAGAAGTTTGAAATTAGAAATTAGAAGTTTGATTTTTGATATTAGAGATTAGATATTAAGAAATATAATTCCAAATAGTAGAATGCTTTGTCAATTCTATAAATGCTTTTCTTAGGGTTGTGTTTTCGGGTTTTTCAAGTGGAGCATCATTTTTTAAAATTTTCATTGCGTGGTTTCTTGCCAGTTGCAGAATATCTCTATCGCGAACAATGTCAGCAATTTGAAGGTTCAAAACACCACTTTGTTGT
This sequence comes from Bacteroidota bacterium, assembly GCA_043750395.1. GTDB lineage: Bacteria > Bacteroidota > Bacteroidia > Flavobacteriales > Flavobacteriaceae > Flavobacterium. Next base: position 3,113 of record JAYVBR010000190.1, read on the forward strand.
TTGCCCATCAAGTCGCCTGGTCCACGCAAACGAAGATCAACTTCGGCAATTTCGAAACCATCATTTGTGGCAACCATTGTTTCCATTCTGGTTTTACTGTCGCTAGATAATTTGAATGAAGTCATCAAAATGCAATAACTTTGATCTGCTCCACGACCAACTCGACCTCGCAATTGATGCAGTTGCGACAAGCCAAAACGTTCTGCCGATTCGATAATCATTACGCTTGCATTGGGCACATTTACACCAACTTCTATAACAGTTGTGGCAACCATAATATTGGTTTTTCCTTGAACGAATCGTTGCATTTCGCTGGCTTTGTCTTCGGGTTTCATTTTTCCGTGAAGAATAGAAACTGCATATTGTGGCAATGGAAATTCAATCGAAATGCTTTCGTAACCGTCCATTAAATCTTTATAATCCATTTTTTCAGATTCTTGAA
>JAYVBR010000191.1:0-3541 GCA_043750395.1 Bacteroidota bacterium
TTGGCTGGAGCCGCAGAACCAAAAATGATTACTTTATTCAAAGAATTGATAAAAAATTAATTGTAAATTTGTCAGGAATAAATTCATTTTAGTCCAATCTTCAAATTATTAACTATGAAAAAATTAGTTTGTTTATTTTTATTACTATTAATTACTCAAACTTCATTCGCTCAAGGGCCTTGGACTCGTGAAAAAGGCTCTGCTTATATTCAAATTGGAGAGACAAGTTTGCAATATGACAAAATAAAGGTTGACGGAGAAGAATTAGACTTAACTAGCAATGTTTCTGATTTAACCACACAATTTTATGCAGAATATGGTATCACAAATAAATTAGAAGTGCAGTTAATTGTACCATTTAGATTTGTTAGTAGAACTGGGAAAAATAAAGCAAATTATTATTCAGGTTTTAGTTCTTTTGTAGACGGTTCCTTGGAAGGAATAGGGAATGTAAGTTTAGGCTTAAAATACAAATTATTCGATAGCAATTGGAAAATTTGTGGTGGTTTGCAATATTCTGCCAAAACAGTTTTAGGAGATGGAGCCAAAGGTTTGTCAACTGGGTTTAATGCCAATACAATTTTGCCCTACATTTCAGTTGGTTCAAGTTCAGGAAAATGGTATTATTTTGGAAATTTAGGTTACGGTTACATGGACAATCAATATTCTGATTTCATTAAATTTGGGGCGGAAGTTGGTTTCAATATAATTCAGAAAGGACATTTGATGTTGGTTTTAGATAACAGAATTATTGTTTCTAAAGAAAATCCTTTTTTTATTGATATATTTCAATTTAGTTCATACTATGACAGACAATCCTATTCTGCGGTTGGATTAAAATTCAATTATGAATTCAAAAAAGATAAGTTTGGCGCTAATCTTGCCGTTTTAGGTGCTTTTGCATTAGACAATGCGCCAGTTGCTCAAACTTTGAATTTTGGGGTTTATGCAAAACTTTAATTAATGAATAAATACCAAGAAATAATTTCAAATTCGTATTCAGGATATTTTAATTACCTGATGAATGAAATTTCGACTTTACACGTTGAAAATTATTTCTATGGATTGATAATCATTTCGTTATCAGTTTTTATTCTTGAGATTTTGTTTCCTTGGCGAAAAAATCAAGCAATAATTCGTAAAGATTTTTGGTTAGATATTTTCTATATGTTTTTCAATTTTTTCATCTTGAATTTGATAATTTTAATTGCTTTATCAAATGTTAGCGAACAAATTTTCAATGATTTTTTATCGAATTTTGGTTTGCAATTGTTTTCGATACAACTTATTAATTTATCAGAATATCCTAAAATAATTTCACTTTTAGTGTTTTTTGTAGTTTCGGATTTTGTGCAATGGAACACACATCGAATGTTGCATCGCATTCCTTTTTTATGGAATTTTCACAAAACACATCATTCAGTAAAACAAATGGGATTTGCAGCACACTTGCGATACAATTGGGTCGAACCGATTGTTTATAAAGCAATATTATATATTCCGTTGGCAATAATTGGTGGTTTTTCGATTCAAGATTTATTTATTGTTCATTTTTTTACTATTGCAATTGGACATTTGAATCACGCCAATTTAGGTTGGGACTATGGAATCTTTAAATATGTTTTTAACAATCCAAGAATGCACATTTGGCACCATACTAAAGAAATGCCCAATAAATATGGCACAAATTTTGCCTTAACATTATCGGTTTGGGATTATATTTATAAAACAAATTATATTCCTAATGATGGTCGTGACAATGAGTTAGGATTTTCTGGCGATGAAAATTTCCCCAGTAATTTTATAAAACAACAATTACATTCATTAAATAAAATCTAAAAACAAATTTTTTGCGTATCTGAATTAAAAGCTTACTATGAAAAAATTACTTTTGGTTGTCCTTTTATTATCCATCAAATCTTTTAGTCAAAACATTGATTATAAAAATTACGCATCTTTTTTAAAAAAATATGTTTCGAATTCAGGAAATGTAAATTACGATAAAATAAAAGCAAACAAAGCTGAATTATTAGAAATAGCTGACCAATTATCAGAAACTAAACCAACTGACAAATGGACGAAAAGTGAAAAAATGGCCTATTTTATAAACATTTATAATGTTTACACAATTAAGTCAATAGTTGACAATTATCCAATAAAAAGTATTAAAGACATTTCGAACGTATGGGATAAAAAGAATATTCCACAAGGCAAAATGTTCTATTCTTTAGGTGATATTGAAAATAAAATCCTAAGAAAAATGGGCGATGCCAGAATACATTTCGCAATAAATTGTGCCAGTTTTTCTTGTCCAAAACTTGAAAACGATGTTTTTGTAGCAGAAAAATTAGAAAAACAATTAGAAAACGCTGCCAAAGAGTTTATTAATGATAAAACTAAAAACCAAATTTCTGAAAAAGATATAAAAATTTCTAATATTTTCGATTGGTACTCAAGCGATTTTAAAGATGATGGTTCAATAATTGAATTTTTGAATAAATATTCAAGCATTAAAATCGATAAAAAAGCAAAAACCAGATATTTAGACTACAATTGGAGTTTGAATAAATAGTTTTTTATGGCTTTAGAAAAACGTAAAGGTTCAAGATCAACCAAAGATATTCCTGTCGAAATGATGCAACTATTAAATTCTGGCAAAATAGAAACTGCCAATTTAGTAGAATGGTTAGCCGTTGACCAAAAGATTTTATTGAAAAATTTGTTGCAAGAATTGAATCGAAATAAATATTACGATTCGATTATTTCTGAAATTGCTTCATTAAAAAAACAAACTGTAAACACAGTAAACGAAGCTATTGGCGTTGGACTTTTCAAAAACATTAAGCACAATAATGACCAAGAAATTTTCTCTAAACTAGCCCATCACGTTTCTGATTGTGTTCGATGTTGGGCAACTTATATTATTGGTTTCGATGAAAGTTTATCTATTTCCCAGAAATTATCGCAAATTCAGCGATTTGCTGCCGATTCTCATTTTGGAGTTCGCGAAATTTGTTGGTTGGCAACTCGTCAATCAATTGCTAATAATTTACAAGAAAGTATAGAAATTTTATCAAAATGGACCTCTAATTATGATGAAAATATTCGCCGATTTGCAACAGAATCAACTCGACCACGCGGAGTTTGGTGTGCGCACATCGAGGTTTTAAAACAAAATCCTGAATTGGCATTATCGATTTTAGAGCCTTTAAAATCTGATGTTTCTAAATATGTACAAAACAGTGTCGCCAATTGGCTTAACGATGCCAGCAAAACCAGACCCGAATTTGTAATCGAAATTTGCAAACGTTGGAAATTGGAAAGTACTTCTAAAGAAACAAATTATATTATTGGTCGTGCCTTAAGAACATTAGATATATAATTAAAAAATTGATTTTTTAAAACTTATTTTTATCAAAATTTTTTCATAAATTGTTAATTTTCTAATAATTATAAACTAGAGTTAAAATTCTAAATTGGTTTTTATTACTTTTATAATCTCAAAATCAATTATGAAAAACTTTATACTTACTTTATTAAT
>JAYVBR010000192.1:0-3540 GCA_043750395.1 Bacteroidota bacterium
TTAAGTTTTATTCTAAACTATCCAACAACTTTTGAACTTGATCGTAATCTTCAAAATCTTCAGGAATCGTTAATAAAATTTCTTTGCAAGATTTAAAATCTTTTTGTTTCAATTTCAATAAAGCTAAATTATAAATGGCTTTTGGTTTATACACAGAATGCCCCATTTTAATTTTTTTAAAAACCATTTCTGCCTCGAAATATTTATCAGTTTCTAAAAGACATATTCCGTAATAATATTCTATTTCTACACTAGAATAAATTTTTAAAATTTTTTCGAAATAAAAGGTGGCCTCAAGATATTTTTTAGAATTATAAGCATCCTGTGCCAATTTCATATCTTTGATAACATCACCTCGCTCGGTAAATTCAGCAGTCTCAAACTTTTTAAAATCTTGGTAAGTTGGAACTCCAGAATTGTTAAATATCATTATTCCAACAATCAATGCAAAACAAGCTGCAACTGCATAATAAATTGGTTTTATTGAAAACACTTTTGGTTTGTTTTCTAATTTACTATTTTCTGAAACTACTTTTAAACTTTCTTTAAATGATTTTAATTGCGGTTCATTTTCGAATTTATTGGACATATAACCATTCAAATCTTTATAAATATTGAATGAATCTGCCAGTTCTTTATCATTAATTAATTGTTGTTCGAAGTTGTTTTTTTCTTTTAAACTCAATTCGTTATTTAAGTATTGGTCGAATAATTGATATCTATCTTCGTTCATGGCTTTTGTAATTTGAGGTTTTTGTAACGATTGGTTTCTTGAATCATTTCAGTTAATTGACCCGTACACAACGATTTTTTCTTTCTAGCATAACCATAGGTTACATTGAGTTTTTCAGCAACTTCTTCCATTGTTTTGATAGTGAAACTCAATTTGAGTATTTCTTGACATTTTATGCCAAGTTTCAAAAACATAGCATCAAAAAGTTGTTGCTTTTCATCGAAAATTTCGGTTTGTAAGACCATTTGTTCTTCAGATTCATTTATAGATGCGTAATCGTCAGAAATTGTTACCCCTTTATTTGAAACTTTTTTTATTTCGTTCAACCAGCGTCGTTTGCACAACAAAAAGAAATAAGCATCAAACGGACAAGTCAATTGTAATTTATTCGATTTTGCTTGATTGAACAATATAATCAAAACTTCTTGAACCACATCTTGCGCCTGATCTTCATTGCCAGAATTGTTCTTTATAAAATGAATGACTTTTGGAACAAACTTTTTATAAATAGAATTTATAATCGCAGAATCATTATTGGATAATCCTTCGATATATAATTGGTCAACGTGTAAATTATTTGCCATAAATAAAATTTTAACGAAAATACTAAATTTTTGGGTAACAATAATAAAACTAAGTTGATATAGTTATGATTCTAAATCACAAACCAAAATGTTTGAAGCAAAAGGGTAACGATATCAAACCTAAATTGATATAACAATATATAAACAATTAAATATTAAAATTATGAAAACTCAATTAAAAATTTCGGCTTATTGGCCTCAGCATTATTAGTTTTGGCAAGTTGTAGTAAAGATGACGACACAATTGTCGAAACTCCAAAAATCGCAACCCAAGCAGAGTTTGCTTCGGTCAGAGAAACTGCGTTACAAGCTTTAACTCAAAATTTTACAATGACCGCTGGTGCCGGAGTAGTTGTTTTAACATCGGCAAAAGGTGTTAAAATTAAAATAAACGGTAGCAATTTAACCAAAAACGGAAGTCCAGTTACTGGTTTAATCAATATTAAATATGTAGAAATTTTTGACAAAGGTCACATGTTGTCAACCAATAAATCTACAATGGGCAAAATGCTAGATGGCAATCAAAGCATTATGAAATCGGGTGGCGAGTTTTATCTCAACGCTACCCAAGGCGGAGTTCAATTAGAAACAGATGGTGTAATTGGGACACTTAAATTAGAAGTTCCAGCAACTTTAACTGGCACGATTGATCCATTAATGACATTTTGGACTGGCACAACAGCCGATCCAGAAAATATTGTTTGGGATAGAAAAGATGGTGGCGCAGTTGGTTTTAATCAAGTTCCAACAACAGGAACCAATGGATATAATGTAATTTTTGGAAATTTTGGTTGGTCAAATATTGATCGTTTGTATAATCTTCCTGGTGTAAAAACTCAAATTTTGGCAACAGTTCCTGCTGGTTATAACGAAACAAATAGTGCAATATATTTCTCGGTTGACAATGAAGGGACAAATCAATTGGCGAAATTCGATGTTTATAATCCAATAACTTTGCAGTTTAGCGAACACTATGGTCAAGTTCCAGTTGGTTTAGCTTGCCATTTAATATTTGCAACTGCCGAAGGTTCGCAATGGCGTTATGCAACAAAAGGTGTTATTGTTTCGGCTGGTGCTGTTTATAATTTTACTTTATCAGAAACAGTTGTTGGTTCAGAAGCTCAAATGGTTGCAGCAATTAATGCAATTCAATAAAAATAAATATTTGTTAGGTTAGTTTGTTTTTTTGTAAAAAAGCGGTGAGTAAATCATCGCTTTTTGTTGTCTTGAAAACCTTAATTTTAATAAAATTTTTTCAATACCGATTTCGAAACCAAACTTTCATCCATTCGCGTTTCAAGATTAAAAAAGCAACTTGTGCCGATAATTCTTGAATATCAGAACCATCGAGTTTCTTGATTTGATCTTCGGGAACATCAATTATATATAGCAAATTCAAATATTCGGCAAATTTGTATTGAATCAATCGATAAATTTTTTCTTGAAGTTGAATTTTTAATTCTTCGGGCGATGTACTCATCGGAAAATCGATTCCTTCATTAGCCAAATTGAAATCTTTGTTAATTTGTTCAATCAACTTTAGGTACAAGTTTTCACTTGAAGCTTCTTGAAGCAATAAATCTGTATTTTTTGGCGCTATGAACAATTGATTTTAGGATTTTAAATTACGGTTTTTAGATTATGCTATATGAGTAAATTAATTTTGTATTTATTGTTCATCAACAATTTTTTTCTTTTCAAATGACCAAACTAAAGCTGGCAAAACCAATAAATTGGCAAACATAGCGAACAGTAAAGTTACCGAAATTAATCCGCCAAGTGCAATTGTTCCACTAAAACTTGATAGTGTGAAAGTTGCAAATCCAAGAATTAAAACAATTGACGTGTAAAATGTGCTTACGCCAGTCTCTTTAATCGAACTGAAAATTGATTTTTTGATTTTTCCGTTGGTTTCTATCAAATCGTGTTTGTATTTTGCCATAAATTGTATGGCATTATCAACCGAAATTCCAAAAGCAATACTAAAAACCAAAATTGTCGAAGGTTTTAGCGGAATTCCAAAATAACCCATTAATCCTGAGGTAATTATCAATGGTAAAATATTGGTCAAAACCGAAGCTAAAACCATTTTGTAAGATCGAAACAAATAAATCATTAACAAAACAATCAAGAAAATGGCGAAAATTATCGATTCGATTAGGTTGTCGATCAAGTAACTTGTTCCTTTTTGAAAAACATAAGCTTTGCCAGTAACAGTTACTT
>JAYVBR010000193.1:0-3538 GCA_043750395.1 Bacteroidota bacterium
GCAATTGCCATTGGTAATAAAATTGGTCCAATTCCGCCAAAAGAATCACTTCCCGTTTTGTAAGCAGCCATAATATTTCCGCCCATATCTCTAATTACATAGTTTCCAAGAACCATTGCAGCCAAAACTGTTGCTACATACGAACCAAATAAATCGGCACCCATTCCAGCAACGTCTCCAACATTGTCACCAACATTATCAGCAATTGTAGCTGGATTACGAGGATCGTCTTCAGGAATTCCTGCTTCAACTTTACCTACTAAATCAGCACCAACATCGGCAGCTTTAGTATAAATTCCACCACCAACACGTGCGAATAATGCGATAGATTCTGCTCCAAGCGAGAAACCAGCTAATGTTTCAAGAACGATTGTCATATCTTCGGTTGATGTCCAAGCACCGCCCATAAACATATTATATAGTATGATGAAAAAACCTGTCAAACCAAGAACTGCAAGTCCTGCAACTCCTAATCCCATAACGGTTCCACCACCAAAAGAAACTTTTAATGCTTGAGGCAAAGAAGTTCTAGCAGCTTGAGTTGTACGAACGTTGGTTTTTGTAGCGATTTTCATTCCCATATTTCCAGCCAAAGCAGAGAAAAATGCACCAATTACAAATGCAACTACAATTAACCAATGTGTTGTTGCGCCTGGCAATAAAGTCAAACCAAATAAAACAACACTTGCTCCGATAACGAAGAAAGTCAACAAACGGTATTCTGCTTTTAAGAATGCTAAAGCACCTTCGTAGATATAATCTGAAATTTCTTTCATTTTTCCATCTCCAGCGTCTTGTTTCAAAACCCAACTCTTTTTGATTTGCATAAAAATCAATCCGATGATTGCCATAACTATTGGCACATAAATCATTATTGTATTCATAAACTTAAATTTTGTTATCAATTTTATCGGGTGCAAAAGTAATAAATTGATGTTAAATAACAGCAGTTTTTATTTTTTTTTGAGAATTAGGTGTTTTAAGGTCTTTAATATAAAGCTTTTATTGACTTTATTTTGAGAAGATGGTATTAATTACAGTTAAAAAACTAGTTTACCAACCACCAGTTCCACCACCACCACCGCCGCCGCCAGAACTTCCTGAACCAGAACTGCCACTGCTCCAACTGCCGGAACTTCCAGAACTTCCGCCATCGCTTGACGAAGAAGAATAAGAAGGAGTTGGATCACGTCTTGAGTCCAAAACCGAATCGTTAAAACTTGAAATAAAACTTGTTGGTCTGAGATAAAACTGGTCATCACCTTGACACCATTCAGGATTGTATTTGGCTGCTTCTAAAACTTTTTCGAATTGTTTGCCCCAACTTAATTCTACGCCAAGTGCAATTGCATACGGAAATAACTCTTCGAATAAACTTGGCGTTAATTCAGGTGGATTAAGCATATTCATTCGGTTTTGCTCGGCAGTTTCGAGATATAATTTAAAACCCTCTGCTCTTGCAAAAGCTTCGGCGCCTTTTTCTGAATATTTGCCTATTGTTCTGCTATATATAAGGTATACAATAAAAATGGTTAGAATAGCGAGAATTTGTTGCCATTTTAAAAACATAATTATTCCAAAAAACAAAAACAAAGTCATCGGAAAGATAAAAAATCCTAAAATTCCTTTTATTATCATATACTTATCTGTGAAAACAAACCAAGAAATGAGTAATGCATTGGCAATAACAACTCCAACTAAAAACGGAAAGTTTTCTGTGTTACTCGAACTTGACAATAAAATAAACAACAAACCACTTAATACAAAAACTGCAAAACCAATCCATTTTTTTTGAGTGTTATTTTGATAAAAATCTTCTAGTTTTATTTGAGATTCGACACTTCTCAACCATTTGCTATATGCTTTACCAAATATTTGATGGTTGCTGCCGTTCATAATGGTTTTATCGGTTTTTGATAAAGGTTCGAATGCAACTTTTTCTTCATTAGATAAAGTGGTTACATTTCGATTTTTTATTTCGATTTCATAACTTGTGTTATTTGTAAAAACGCCGTTATTTAGTGTAGAATTTATTTTTAATGCACCTTTAACTGCAATATTTATTATTGATGCCATAAACGTTTTGTCATTTGTGTCGCGATTATAAACATAAGACAAAATGGCTGGTGACCAATCGAATGGTGGTCGAAATTCTGGAATTATGGTTTTTTTGGTTGGATCTTTTCCATATTTTTTCCAACTTATGAAAAAGAAAATTAACATTCCAAATCCGTAAATTGCTGTCCACAAATTAGTTTTAATTAATTTGTAATATGATTGTGCTTCATCGCTTTTAGTTGGCGGATTGACAATTCCTTTATCAAATGATGTTGCAATTGTTAAACCTTCATTAGGTGCAAAATTTGCTCCAGAAAAACTTGCAATTGTTTTAAAATCATTTAGGGAACTAATGCAATCAGAATTTTTGGAACCTTTTAAACCTGTGTAACAATAAACGTTATTAAATTTATTTTCTTCAGGCAAAAAAACTTGACAATTAATTTTATCGATTGGTACTTGACCGTCATTTCCATTTACATTCCAATAAATTTCGTCATACGAATCAAAATGTCCAATTTGAAACGGCGACGAATAACTAATTTGATATTCATAAACGCCAGAATCTAAAAAAACATCTTTGTTGCCAATATAAATTTTCCAATTGCCATCTTCATTTTTAGTGAAATAATTTTCGACATACCCATTTTTCTTGATTGAATTTATCTGATATTCAACATCAATTAAATTTCCATCTTTGTCTTTTCTGGTTAATGGTAAAACCCGAACTAAACCACGTTGAAAAATATTTCCTTCGGCTTTAATTGTAATATTTTCGATTACTTGAATAATTCCTGATTTCTCGATGTTAATTTTAGTATCGAATTTTAAGATTTTTTCCTGCGCAACTGCACAGACGCAGAAATATGAAAAAAAGATTAAAAATAGTTTTTTTATTTTCATAATTTTAAAAATAGAAGTTTCCTAAAATAAATAACAGTCCGCCGAGGCGTGACTGTTAGGATAAGTAAATTGCTAAATATTTAATTTTAAAATTGAACTTTTGGAGTTTCACGTTCGACAATATTTGCCAATTCTAGAAATTCTTTTTTAAGAAAACCATAAGAACCAGCCATTAAATTGCCAGGGAAAGATTCAATCGCAGTATTGTAATCACGAACTGTTCCGTTGTAATATCGTTTTGAACGTTCTATTTCGGTTTCGATTTCGGATAATTCGCTTTGCAGTTCCATAAAATTGGCGTTTGCTTTCAAATCAGGATAATTTTCTGACAACACAAGAATTTTATTAACTGCTTGCGATAAATTTTTATCGAGTTGCATTTTCTCTTCGCTTGTTTGGGCATTTAAACCTTGACTCCTAAGGTTTACAACGCTTTCTAAAGTTTCTTTTTCGTGACCTGCATATCCTTTAACAGTTTCTACAAGGTTCGGAATTAAATCAAAACGTTTTTTTAGAATAACATCAATACTACTAAATGCCTCGTCGGCTTGATTTCGTTTGGAAACGAAGCCATTAT
>JAYVBR010000194.1:0-3537 GCA_043750395.1 Bacteroidota bacterium
ATACCAATATATTGGGCTGGATTAGTGTAATGTTATTTGTAAAATAAATTCATTTTTCGTATATTTGAATTTGAAAATTATCAATTTAAATTTTATGACTAGAGCCGAATTTATCGAAAAAAATGCACACCTTTTTTGGTACATCAAGAAAGAAGCCATTCCTAATATTGGGAATGAAGTTTTGGTGGAATTTATTTTTAATTATGGCACTTGGCAAGATGTAAAAGATTTAATAAAAATCATTGGACATCCTGAATTGAAACGTGTTTATGACGAAATTACCGATAGAAAAATCGGGAATTATATGCCTGAAATTTATAATTATTTAGGATTAATAACTGCTAAATATGCATCTTGAAATTTTAAGTAAAGAACAAATTGATTTGTTGCCATTGATTTCTCAATTCAAAAGAGAATATTATTTGGTTGGTGGCACAGCTATTGCTTTGCACATTGGTCACCGTGAATCGATTGATTTTGATTTATTTAAATTAGCCGATTTACGAAAAAATGACATTTATAAAAAAGTAGTAGCATCGAAATTTGGATATAAATTTGGATATGAAAACTACGAACAACTCAATTTAATAATTAATCAAGTTAAATTCACTTTTTTTTCATTTCCACATAAACTGCCAACTAATGCTGAAATAAAAGGGATAATAAAAATGCCAGATTTATTGACTTTGGCTGCTATGAAAGCGTTTGCACTAGGCAGAAGAGCAAAATGGAAAGATTATTTGGATTTGTATTTTATTTTAAAAGATTTTTATAATGTTAGAGAAATCGCTACAAAAGCGACTGAACTTTTTGGCGAAATGTTTTCTGAGAAATTATTTAAAATGCAACTTGGCTATTTTAAAGGCATAAATCACGATGAAGAAGTTACGTTTCTAATTCCAAATCCACCAACAGAGGAAGAGGTTAAAAAATTTCTATCAGATATAAGTCTTTCGGGATTAGAAGATTGATTTAAATCATAAATCTAGAATCGTTAATCTGAGATCATAAATTATTATTTCCTTTCCCCAATTTGTTGTCTCCACATTGCATAATATAAACCCTTTTCTACCAATAAATCTTCGTGTTTGCCTTGCTCGATGATTTTGCCTTGTTCGAGCACGAAAATTTTATCGGCGTGCATAATCGTGGATAATCTGTGTGCAATCAAAACTGTTATTCGGTTTTGGTCAGAAATACTGCGAATTGTTGAATTAATTTCTTCTTCGGTTATCGAATCTAATGCTGAGGTGGCTTCGTCAAAAATCAATAAATTTGGATTTCTTAAAATTGCTCTTGCAATTGAAAGTCGTTGCTTTTCGCCACCAGAAACTTTAATTCCACCTTCGCCAATGGTCGAGTTTAATCCGTCTTCGGCACGTTTCAGCAAGTTGGTACAACTAGCACGATCCAAAACATCTAGTAATTCCTCATCTGTAGCATTTGGTTTAACGAACAATAAATTCTCACGAATTGTACCTGAAAATAATTGGGCATCTTGAGTAACAAACCCAAGTTGTTGACGCAAATCCAACAAATCGATTTCACTTAAATTAATAGAATTATACAAAACTTGACCTTTCGCGGGCGGATACAATCCAACCAATAATTTGACCAAAGTGGTTTTTCCTGCGCCAGATGGTCCAACAAAAGCAACAGTTTCTCCTTTTTTGATATTAAAATTGATGTTTTCTACTGCAGGTTGTTTAGCAGATTTATGTTTGAAACTCACATTGTCAAAATGCAAAGATTCAATTTTGGAAATATGTTTGGGGTTTGCTGGTCGGTATTCGGATTTTGCATCTAACAAATTCTGAAAATTTTCTAACGATACTTTTGTTTCATTTTGAACTATAATAAACGAACTTAATTCTTGCAAAGGTCCAAATATAAAGAATGTAAAAAACACCATTGTCAATAAATCTCCAACCATAATTTTATTGTCAAACAAGAAATAATACAAAGCAAAAACCACACAAGTTCTCAAGAAATGAACCGTTGTACCTTGAATAAAACTCAAACTTCTAATAAATCTGATTTTTTGTAATTCAAGACCAAGAATTTTTTGAGTATTGTTGTTCAATCGAATTTCTTCTTGTTGGGTCAATCCTAAACTTTTTACAAGTTCAATATTTCTTAAACTTTCTGTTGTTGATCCAGCGAGTGATGTTGTTTGATTGACAATTCGACGAGAAATAACTTTGATTTTTTTACCTAAAAACGAACTTAATACTGCAATAATTGGTGCAGCAATCAAGAATATAAACGAAATTCTATAATCAATACTTGATATGTAAATAATTACAAATACAAACCCAACAATAGTCTGAAAAACTAACGAAATTGATAGAGTAATTAATTTTTCAGAATCGGTTCGCACTTTCTGTAATCGACTTAAAGTTTCGCCGCTTCGTTGGTCTTCAAAATCTTCATAAGGCAAGTCTAGCGATTTTTTTATTCCGTCAGTATACATTTCTGCACCAGTTCTTTGAATGACGATATTGGTAAAATAATCTTGAAAATTTTTAGACAATCTTGAAATCATTGCCGCACCTAAAGACAAACCCAGCCAAAACGCTACAGATTTAATAAAACCAGTTTCATTGCCTTTGTATTTTGCAATTCCTACACCACAATCCTGCATTAATTTTCCAGTGATTACTGAATCTGACAAGCTAAAGCAAATATTGATTGTTGCCATAAGTAAGGCGAAAAACAAAAGTAATTTATGTTTTTTGAGGTAAGAATAAAGTAGTTTCATATAAAATATTAATGTGCAAAAGTATTAAATTAATGAGCAACTTTCAATTTGTGATGTTAATTGAATACTAATTTTGTATTTTTGTTTTCTATGAATTTCCGAACAAAAATACCAATTATAAAATCTCAATTTCCAATCGATTATAATTCTCGAATTATGTCTTTAGGTTCTTGTTTTGCAGAAAATATGTCTGAAAAATTCGACTATTTCAAGTTTCAGAATGTTATAAATCCGTTTGGAATAATTTTCAATGCTGTTTCATTAGAAGGTATAATTGAGCGTATTGTTAATCTAAAAGATTTTACAGAAAAAGATATTTTTTATCATAACGAAATGTGGCATTGTTTCGAAGTTCATTCTGAATTGAGTCATCCAGATAAAAATGTTATTCTAAATAATTTGAATGAAAAACTGGCGTTATCTTATTATAAAATAATGGAATTATCGCATTGCATCATCACTTTTGGCACTTCCTGGGTTTATAGAAACATCGAGACCAATCAAATTGTTGCCAATTGCCATAAAATGCCACAAAAGCAATTTACCAAAGAATTACTTTCGACAGCAATTACCAAAAAATCAATCGAAAATATTATTTCGTTGATTCATTCTGTAAATAAAAACGTAAAATTCATTTTCACAATATCGCCAGTTCGACATATTAAAGATGGCTTTTTTGAAAACAATGTCAGTAAATCAATCTTATTGCAAACTGTTTATAATGTTGTCAATTCTAACACTGGAGTTCCCCCTTTGGGGGTTAGGGGGCTTTTTCC
>JAYVBR010000195.1:0-17649 GCA_043750395.1 Bacteroidota bacterium
ATTCGCTAATACGGTTATTGTCTTTAAATTGTCCTTCTTAATTTTTTTTGCCATTTTCTTGATACAAAGTCCAAACACCAATTGCTTGTTCATTATTAAAATTTCCTCGCTCTTTTTGGTTTCCATTTTCATAATTGCTTATCCATTCGCAGTTATGTTTATCAACTAAAAAATCTGTTTTCGTTCAATATTACCTTCGATGTCATAGGAAGTCCAAGTACCAATTGGTTTTTCGTTTTTTAATTCACCTTCTAATCTAATATTCCCATTTTCGTAATATGAAGTATAATTTCCTTCTTTTATTCCTTTATTGTAAGTAGTTTTCTCACGAATATTACCTTTTATGTCATAAGAAGTCCATTCGCCAATACGCTTATTGTCTTTAAATTGTCCTTCTTCATTTTTTTGCCATTTTCTTGATACAAAGTCCAAACACCAATTGCTTGTTCGTTATCAAAATTTCCTCGCTCTTTTTGGTTTCCATTTTCATAATTGCTTATCCATTCGCCGTTATGTTTATCATCTATAAAATTGCATTGTTCTTTTAGATTTCCGTTAATGTAATAAGATTTCCATAATCCGACTTTTTTGCTTTCAGTATGATTTCCGGTTTCTTTAATATTTCCATTTTCAAAATTGAGAATATACAAACCTTCTCGCTCGCCATTTAGAAATATGCCTTTCTCATTAATCTTTCCATTTTCAAAAAAAACAATTACTTCGCCATCGAGAATTCCATTTTTAAAATTTGTTTTTTCTCGAATATTACTATTTTCAAAATAAGTAATCCATTCGCCAATTTTCTCATAATCAACCAGATTACCTTTTTTCTCTAATTTTCCATTTATATTATAATATTTCCATTCTCCATTTTTTTTATCATCAATAAAATTTCCTTCTTCTTGAATTGATTTATTATCATAATAAAAAAGCCATTTTTTTGTTTTTTTGCTGTCTGAAAATAAACCTGTGGATTGTATATTTCCGTTTTCGAAATAATAAACACATTTACCGTTTCGGTTTCCTGATTCAGTTATTGATTCTTCTTTGATTTTGCCATTTTCGTAAAACAAAATTATTTTTCCCTTCAAAATGCCATTTTTGTGGTTACCTGTCATAGCAATATTGCCGTTAGCGTGGTACAAAATCATTTCACCTGTTTCGGAACCATTTACATAAGTAGATTTGTACTTTATTTTTCCAGCTTCATCATAAACAAAAGCATCGCCATCAAGAATTCCTTTCTTGAAGTTGCGTTTCATTTGTAATACTTTATTTTCACTATAAAAAGACCATTCACCTTCTTTTAAACCATTTTTGGTTTTGCCAA
This sequence comes from Bacteroidota bacterium, assembly GCA_043750395.1. Classification (GTDB taxonomy): domain Bacteria; phylum Bacteroidota; class Bacteroidia; order Flavobacteriales; family Flavobacteriaceae; genus Flavobacterium. Next base: position 1,331 of record JAYVBR010000195.1, read on the forward strand.
CTTCTTCTTGAGAAAAGCTAGAAATTGCAAATAAAAAACATATTATTGTAAAACTAATTTTCATATTTTTGGTATTTGTAATTTTTATTAATTAATAATTTTTAAAAGGGATAAACCTAAAAAAAATTTTGGTAAAGCGTATCTAATATTATTTTTAAAATATTATTGCTTCATATTTGTCGTAGTAATTTTATTATTTTACTAACCTTACTATGAGAAATATTGTTCAATTATCCCAAAGCACTTTTTTTTCTTGATAATTCAACCAACCTTTTTTGCCATTAGAATGCGTTATTCTGTAAAAATTATTTGTTTTTTGTTTGTATTCTGAAAATTCAACATCATTGGTAATGCCATATATTCCGGTTAAACCATTTTTTGTGAAATAAATACGGTTTTGATTAAAATAAATCGAGTCATAATTTATTGGCAACATTTCCTTTACTTCAATATCTGATTGTGGCAAGAAAACTGTTTCTTGTTTATAGTTTTCGTTCCATTTTTCTTTGTTTTCTATTTCATTTTCATTGTTTATTCTACAACAATTAATAATTGTGTATAATCCGAATCGTTCATTTTCTTTGGCAAGTATCAAGTCTGTGATTACAGAGCCAAACATATCACTTTTTGTTTGTTGGTTGGTATTGTCAGAAAATTTTATTGCTGCTGTTGTTGGAATATTTTTAATTATAAAATCTTTTTGGATAATTTTAAATCCATAAATGTCTTTTGTGATTTTTAAATAATGAGTATTATCGTGCAGTTTATCTTGTTTTAATTCTAATGTTTGTGAATATGAATGTGTTCCACAACCCATATTATATATAAAAAAAGGCTTGTATTTCTTTATTGTTTTTCCGTTTATATCATAAATTTTTAGTTCATTATTTTGAATTATTTCCAACCCTTCGTGATATGCAAATGCAGACTTTACGTTTTCTAGATTTATAGGTTTTAAATAAGAATTGTATATTTTGAAATTATTTGAGATTTTACCGATAAAAAAATGATGATAAAGTTTAATACTGTCATATTCTAATGGCAAGACCAAATCGTCATAAACATTTTTTAACACGCTTTTGCCGCTAGAAGTTTTTTTAATAAAGTAATTTTCCGATGGAATAAACCAAAATTTTTCAGGATTGCTCACATCAGATAAATCATTAAAATTGATTGGGTTTTTGTTAATTGTTTGAAATTTCAAATAGCTTTTGCCAACCATTTTCAATCCTTTTTTGGAGTTGTAAACAAACGCATCATTTTTGTCTAAAACTGTTATATAGCGATTGTTTCCAAGATGAATAAAATAATAATTGGTCATATCTGGATACGTCTTTTTGAAATCTCCAAATGGTTTTTTTAGATATTTTTTGAATTCCTCATTTTCTAAATCATAATCTACATTTAAAAAAAATGCTGGATGCGCAAGAAATGTGGTGTATCGTGTTTTGGCATCGATTGTGGTAAAACACTTGGTTTTTAATTGTTTATTTATATTTTCTAACGATATGGGCACAATATCATTTACATCTAAGTAAATATCATTTTCGGAAACAATATCAGAATATTTTTCTTCATTGTTTTGGATTTCGAACTCATATTTAAAATTCTTTTCTTCGTCGGCAAAATCTATATCGAGTAAAACTTCGTTAAAAAGTCCATTTTTTAATTTCTGATAAAAATTGATATTTCCGTTTTCATCTGTAACAATTGCCGAAATAGCAGAATTTTCAAAAACCTTTTGGGCAGACAGGTTTAAAGAAAGTATAATTAATAAAAATGATAACTTCATATTTTTTAGATTTCTTGTTTTGCGAATAAATTATGTAACACTCAATAATATAATTGATATAATAACTAATATTTTCATAGGTTTTTTTATAAACAAAAATAGATTTTTAAAAGCCTTAAAAGGAGTTTGGTTTTTTAAACTGATAATAATGGAAACAAAATTACATAGTAATTTTTTTAATTTTTACGTTCTTTTAATATCCGTTCTGTGTTTTCTGAATCTAATCTATTATATTCTGTCAGATATTTTTTATCTGAAATTTTAATATTAGTTCTTACGCCTTTAATCTGAAATTGATTTTTTACAAGCCGTAAATTTGAGATATAAATTTTGTCATTTTCAAAATGACACCAACAACCAGGCAAGCTTTTATCGCATTTTCCAAAATCAGGAACCATCTTGCCATATTTTTTTTCTACCAATGCAAATATTTTTTCTTGATTTTCAAATGATTTAATGCTAAAATCTATTTCAGCAATTTTGCCCTTCCATACGGTAATAATACAAGCTTCGAGTAATACACCTTTATATGAAGTGACAATATCTTTCTCATAGATAAAATATTTTATATCTGCTTTCGTCCAAGACAAAGGTCGCATATTATAGTTTTTATGGACATCTGTAATGGTAATAATACTATCTCCTAATTTTAGTTCGGATATTTCTATTTGCTCTTGTGCACATAATATGTTTACAAGCATTATTGACAGATACATTAATATTCTTTTCATATTCTTATTTCTGTGGGTTCATATTAATTTTCTTAAAAATACTTTCTTTCTATTTAGGATCAAAATATGATGACAATGGTGTTATTGATTCTTTTAAACTGATAATAAAAGAAAAAAAATCACAATATAATTTTTTTAAATAGCAATTTAAATCACTTTTGTTAACAACTTTGATGAAAATAGGCATAATTTGTGCCATTCCAGTAAATAAGCCCGCCACCCGATTCTGATTTTGAAATGTTGATTGATTTATTTTTTAAAATTAATGTGCCATCTTCACCGTTTCCTGTTTCTTCTTCTGCACCAGGTTCATTGATTTCTTCTCTGTTTATAGTCCAAATATCTACATAATCCATATTGTCAGAAAGACCATTTTGCTCAACTTTGCCAGCACCAATTATAAATATTTCAAATGTTATGCCGTGAATTATTGCAAATCCCTTTTTATCTGAATTTATTTCAAATATTGGAATCGCTAAGTCTAATGTTCCATCACCATTAAAGTCTTCTTCAAGATATAATGGATTTAATCGATTTTCTATTTTATACAATTTATTTATGACTAATTTATTCATAATTTTTGATTCTGAGAACCAATTTGGTAATCTTTCTTCGATGTAATATTCGGAGTTTATTATGCTGTCATAATTTTTTGTTACGAAAATTGTATCTACTTTTTGTACCACAACATCAGATTTAATTGTCTTTTTTTCTTTTTTTTCATCTTTGCAAGACGAAAAAATTATGGGTATTATTAATAATAGTAAATATTTCATTTTTACATTTTAGATTTTTGAAGTTAGGAAATTATTGACAGTATTTGGTGAATTTTTGGAAATTATTTTGTTTCTCATTGTAACTAGGAACAAAAGTAATATAAACTTTTGTTTGAAATTTATTATAAAATAAAATGTGAAGTTACCGACCAAAACTCAAATTGTTGCAAACCCTATTTTTGAATTTACTTACTTTTTTTTGGACGTATTATATAAAGTCCATTATTTTTGATAATCTGGTCTGTAACTCCTGTGCTACTATCATAATTACCGCCTAAATCTAATCCGTAATAAAGAAAAGCTACTTTTGTTTTTTTTCTGAATCGAGTAGGCACTTCATATAAATAGGTTTCTGTGGTACATTTCAAATGTCCAAACTGTTTTAAGGCTTTTTCTTTAAAATAAAGATTTTCGTTATTGAATTCTATTTTGTAATATCCAATATTAATAAAATCGGGTGCTATAAAACTCGGAATACCAAGATAATACTTGTCATTATCAAACGATTCTTTTTTTCGAGAAGCCAAACTTACTTCGTTTGATGTGCTGTAATTAAAATTTTCCTCATTTAATTTTAATTTTACAAAAGTTTGAAAATATTCATCTGTAACTTTTTCAACATTTTGTATTGTCGAATAAATACCATTTTTGTTGTCTTTTAAAACAGTTAAACCTGTATTATTAAATTTTGCAGGAAAATCCATATGATCTACTCGACCTATAATTATGTCGTCAATGCCCTGATTGTCTTGATGTGTGTATCTGTATGCATCAGTTTTTGAATATAATAATGTCCAATTGCCACCAATTCTAAAATACATTGGCGTGCACATTCTTTTATGTTCGACATAAAATTCAGAATCATAAATAACTATATCCGCAGCTTTATAATTTTTTTCAAAAGCATCATTAAACTCTTGTTCAGACATTTCATTTTTAAAATTTAAAATTTTAGATAATTCTTTGTAAACTAATTTATCTGATGTAAAATCATAAACACCCTTTTCTACAATTACATAAGGAATAAAATTTTCAAATTCACTTGTTGAGGAATATTCTTTTGGCAAATCAGCAGAAATAATAATATTCCCAACAGAATCATACTTGATTAATCCGTTTTCATTTTTTACATAAAACTCATTTTTAATACTATCAAATAAAACAGGGAAAGTTCCATTTACAGGAACTAATTCATATTTTTCGGAAGTTATTTTTTGTGATAATTGTTTCGAGTTTATATAATAGCTTGGTTTAAAAATATCTGAAGTTGTAATATTTATAAGCGTACATTGATCTAAAAAAAATAATATTATTACAGATATAGTTATTTTATAAACTACAGATTTTTTCTTTATTTTATTTTTCATATTCTAAAATTTTAGGGATACAAATCATTTAATACAATATTTTTTCCGCCTTTGCTTATGTTGTATTGTAGTTTTTTATCTTCGGATAATTTAAAATCGATAATTATAGGATCAGAAGATTTAATGAGATTTAATGTCCGAAATGCAGTTAATATTTCTGCTGGACAAAAAGAAAATTCGCTTTGATTAATTTCTTTGTTTTGACAATTTAAATAAAATCTTCTCGGAATTGGAAGTAAATCTTCTGTATTTTCTAACAAATTAATGCTTTGATTTGAAAAAGTATTTATAGAAACTTCTTTAAAATAATTATCAGATGCTATTTCGGCTTTAAAAATCCATTTGTATCTGTTTTCTAATAAATCTGAAAAATCAGTTATATTTTCTATGCCAACATAATCATTATATTTTCGCTCCAAACTTTTTTTATAAACTAACATATCTAAGTCTCCAGCAGTTTCTTTGGCAGTAAATGTTTCTATAACTAATATAGGATTTTGATTTTCATTATCTAATTCGTCAATTTTTAATATAAATTTTCCTTTTGGTAAAATTTCAATTAGTATGTTTGGTTTAAAATTATCTTTCTTGATTGCTTTTTTAATTTTTTCATATGGAAGTTTTGTACTTAGCAAGTAAAATTTTCGTTCAGTAACAGAAAAGTATTTTATACTTATAGAATCGGGCAAAAGTTCTTCTTCGTAAGTGCTAAAAACAACTTTATTTTGGTTTTTTGTACTTAATATTCCATCTTTTTCGTTAACTGAATCGTAATCTAAACCTTTTATTGATTGATTGAAATTATTGATAAGTTTTGCATCAATCATTATTATTAAATTAGTGTTTTTTAATGTGTCTTTTTCAATCGAACTATTGATTGCTGCATACCACATTATTTTATCTTGCTCTTTATTTACAAATCTTATTGTAAGGTTAACAATAAGAAGTAATCCTGCGGCTATTATCAAGAAAATATTGATATAATATAATTTTATCGTTCTCATATTGTCTTAATGTTGAAATGATTTTGCCACAGCACCAAAATAAAGCACTCCGATTATAACGATAATTGTAACAATTATTAAAAATATCGAAAATCTTTTCAATTCTTTTTTGTATAAAATATCTTTTGAAAAAATAGAAATTAAAATAGAAATTACTGGAATTGAAAAGAATAAAAAACAATAAATTAAAGATGCATATTTATTCGAAGCATTTAATAAATTATAATAATCGATAATGTTGTAAAGTAATATCTCCACACAAATTAAAAGAAAAAGGGTTATAAAAGGATTGTTTTTCATTTATGGTTTTAAAGATTTTATTTAATAGTTTCAAATATAGCTCAAAAAATACATATTGTTTAAAACGTTGTAGCTTTAAAAAACATATTGTCTTTAATTTATTGATTTCTAATGGCATATTAACAAAGTTGAAATGTCTCAAAACTCTATCTAAACCTGAAAATAAAAGTTGAAGTTGTAATTTTTATAAACTGCTTTTGTGTAATTGAACTTATTTAATTTATTTTTTTTTAATATTCGATTAAGATAATTTATAACATTAATTTTTTTCCGAAAGATTGAAAGGATTGCAAAGCACTTCCAAAAAATATTTTTTCGATATTTTCATTTTTCCCATCAGTATTAATTCTTTCGATAGTATAATTTTTGTCATTTTTAAAAATAAAAGACTCATTAAATGTTTCGGTCAATTCGTCATCAATGTACTGTTCTATCTCAAAAACTACTTTAATTGTTGTTGAATTTATTTGTGTTATTTCTCTTATATTGTGAGTCATTGCGCAACCTGTACCACAACTTATAACAAAAGATTCATTTTTAATTTTATTATAATCTATAGGTGTAACTTTCTTTTTAATTTTTTGTGTTTTGATTAGAAATTCTCTATAATCAATAAATTCAGGATCACCAGCATTTCTAATACTATCCATCTTCCATTCGATTTTTATTTCGACTCCATTTATCAAGTTATTTTGATCTGTATTATATACTAAACCAATTGTGTCATTGTTTTTCTTGACCAAAACTAACCAATTATCTCCATTGTCATCAAAACTGACATATTTTACCGTATCAGTATAAATTTTTCCAAGCTTCAATTTTTCGTGTGGTCTTAACGGACTTTCAAAATCAACCTGAATATTATTTACTTCTGTTGCGTTTTTTTGCTTTGAGTTAATTTTTGTTGATTTTTTTGTTTTGTTTTCGCAAGATTGAAAAAGTAGAAAAAGCACTAAAAATATAGAAGGTAATTTTTTCATTTTTTTGTTCTTTATTTTTTATTTTAAAATTCCACAATTCTTTAAATTGTTAGTTTATCAATTTCTGTTTGATTTGCAAATTGTCGGTATTTTTTTTTGAATAACAACCAATTAATTAAAATTGCAATTGCAATACTAGGAAAAATTAAATGGAAACCAAAAATCCTGCTTTTGTTATCGTAATAAATCCAAATATAATCCAATAAATAAGATGTAATAACAGATATACAATAAGCTAAAAACCAATTGTGCTTGAATTTATTGTGAATTAGAACTCGCATAAATATAATTGGTAACACAATAAAAGCAGGAAAATTATCAACAAAACCCATAATTCCCATTATTACAGCAGCAAATGGCAAAACATACAAATCTTTGAAAACGTTGTAATAAATATCACCATCTTTAAAAGCTACCAATGTTCTTGCTAGTAAACCATAAAAAGTATAGTAAACTAATAAATGCACAAGCCAAATTTTTGTAAAAAAAGTAACAGTAAATAGTTTCATTAATTAAAAAACATAATTTTTAAAGATGAATAAGTAACATTTTTTAATTTTAGTTATTGTTTTTTTTGAAAAATTTAAGGATAAAATGTATAGTCATTTTTAATTAATCTGTTTTTAACATTTTTATTAAAGCTAATCGATGTAACTAATTTTTGTTCATTTAACTTATAAGTCATTCCCAACTCATAATCGTCTTTTTGATCTTCTTTTTCTGCTTTTGAGTAATATTTTTCAAAAGTAAATTCGTCTTTTTTTATGATTTTGGATTTTCGAAATTGCAAAACTTCTCCATCTTGAAACGATGTGTAAGTATGAATTGCTGGAAAATCACCTTTTTTGCTATCGCAATCAATTGACCAAACCTTGTTATTAATTAAAAAATGTTCACAATCGTTTACCATTTTATGTTCTACAAAAATATTTTGGTGACAAAAATTATCATTTTCCATAATTGTATAACTTTTAGAAAGCAACATATTATTGTTTAACCAATAAACATCTGTATCATTGGCGTCGCCAACATTTCGATACATAATTATCTTCTCGTTATCGTAATTAATTGTTTCGACTTTGTCCTCATAATTAAGTTTTTTAACAAGCATTCCGTTTTCATAAATCAATTTAGATGTTCCGTTATCCGATCCATCGCTTAAATAATGTTTTACAATAATTGGTTGACCTTGCTCATTAAAGGCAATACTTTTTAACGAAGTTTTAGCCTTTCCTTCAATAATATAGCTTTCAATATTTTTAATTTTTGGTATTTTTTTCGAAAATAAATCTGCATCTTCGCCTTTGTCTTTTGGCAAAGGATTGCTAATTTGCATAAGCATAAAATCCATTGTGGCTTTGCTTTTATCGGTAATATTATTTTTGTTTTGTAATTTTTTTATTTCTTCTTTATATTTTTTGGTATTTGTCACATAAGATGATTCTTTTTTGACACCCATCTGTTTTGCTACGAATTCGGTTGCCATTTTACTGCCTTCCTGAACTTGAACTTTATCGCCTTCTTTGCCGCCCCAATATCCAAATGCTTGATAAGAATTTTCTATACTGGTCAAATCTAGGGTTTGTTTATTTTCGAAAAGTATAAAAACGTGTTTTGTGATTTTTTTAATCTCGAAAGCATCTTTTTTAAAATTTTGTAATAATTCTGTTTCTTCTACATCTTCTCTACCGCCAACACTTATGCTCACTGCGGCTTGCTCATCATATTTTTTTACATCGACCAAAAACACATACGGTTTACCAGAATTTATAAATAAGGTATCAATTACAATAGATTCATTTACTTTTTCAATAGTTTCTCCATCATCGATTGTGCCGCTAATTATTGTATAATTTTCTTCGACAACTTTAGTTTTCTTAGCTTTTTTAGCAGGTTTTTTAATTTGTTTTTTTTGAGCAATTCCAACTATTGAAGATAAAACCATAAAAGAGATTGCGACAAATTTTTTCATATATTGATTTTAGATTTATTATTAACTTTTTCAAATATAAATATTTAAAATTTAATTTTAGTAAATGAAAAAAAAATCTCTAAAAAAAAGCCAGTCTAAAAATTAGCTGGCTTTTAATTCAACAAACATTAACCCTTAAATTATAAGTCGAATAACTTGTCCAGAACTTGTAACCATTTCAACCTGAATACTTTGGTTGTCATTTTTATTAGCCATAATTCTCGAAACCGTTTCAATATCTGTGGCTTTCACGTTGTCTATACTCAAAATAATTCCGTCTTTCAAGTCGTTTGCATATTGCATTAATTTGTCGTTATTAATGTCTTTAATTTTGACACCATATTGAATTCTGAAACGTTTTTTGTCATTGGCATCAATATTTTCAAGCTGAATTCCTTTAAATTCTGTACCAACAACATCGTTTTTAGTTAATTTAACAGGCAAAACTAAAGTTTTTTCATTTCGAATAAAAGTTACTTGAACCACATCTTTTGGGCGTTTTGTATTAATATATCCTGATAATTCTGAATAACTCGAAATTTTTACATTATCTAATTTCACAATAATATCGCCTTTTTCTAATCCAGCATTATCAGCACCTGAATCTTTAGTAACTTTCTTGATATAAAAACCTTCTGATTGTTTTATGCCTAATTCTTTGGATACAATTCCAGTCAATTCGCCACCTTCAACACCAAGAATGCCACGTTGTACGTTTCCAAATTCCATAATATCTTCAATAATTTTTCGTGCGATATTACTTGGCACAGCAAACGAATAGCCAACATACGAACCAGTTTGCGAAGAAATCATAGTATTAATACCTATCAATTCGCCACGACTATTAACTAATGCGCCACCTGAATTTCCTGGGTTTACAGCTGCATCGGTTTGCAAGAAAGACTGCATTCCGTTGGTTTCTAAATCTCTGGCTTTTGCCGAAACAATTCCGGCGGTAACGGTTGACGTTAAGTTATATGGATTCCCGATTGCCAAAACCCACTGCCCTACTTTCACATTATCAGAATCTCCAAAAGTGTTATATGGCAATTTTTCGCCAGCATCAATTTTCAGCAACGCAATATCCATTTTCGAATCAGTTCCAATTAACTTTGCCTTATATGATTTTTTATTATTTAGCGTAATTTCAATCTCTGATGCATCTTTAATAACGTGATTATTGGTCACAATATAACCATCTTCAGAAATAATTACGCCCGAACCAGTCCCAATTTGCTCTTGTTGTTGCGAACCGCCTTGACCATAAAAAAATTCCATTATCGGGTTGCGCATCGTTACTTTCGAAACATTTTTCACGTGAACAACCGTGTGAATGCTTTGTTCGGCGGCAACAGTAAAATCCATATTATCTCCCGAAAAATTAACGTTTCGACCAAATGAACTTGGTGCCGAAGTTGTTAGTGTTTGTTTGTTATTCGACAACAAACCATCATTTTCGAACAATAATTTATAAGCGCCAAGTGTCGTAATGCCGCTCATTAAAGAAACCAAAAACAATCCTGAATACTTTTTCATTTTTAAAAATTTAATTTTTTAATTGTAAAGTTACTCAAAAAAAATAATTCCAAAAACAGTTTAACGCTCGATTAACATTCTTTAACTTTGCATTAATAATTGTATTTTTGTAATAAGTTTTTGGAGCAAAATATTTTTCCTTCATTAAATACCTAGTCCTGCTCTTCGCTAAATCTTTTTTCAATTTCCACGGGTTTTAAACCCGTGGCATTTGAAAAAAGGACACCGCTGCTATCAGGGCTAATTTAAAAGTTTTTATTTTCTAACAACTTTTTTAAACCTTTAAACTAATTTAAACCATTTTAAAAAATTGAAAAAAATTGAAATTAATTTTCCATAAATACCAAGGAACAGGCAACGATTTTGTAATGATCGACAATCGCAAAAATGATTTTCCAAAAGAGAATATCAAACTTATTGAACATTTGTGCGATCGAAGATTCGGAATTGGTGGCGACGGATTAATTCTTCTCGAAAACGATTCCCAAACCAATTTCAAAATGGTTTATTACAATTCAGACGGCAACCAAAGCACAATGTGCGGCAATGGTGGACGTTGTTTAGTCGCATTTGCCAAAAGTTTAAATGTTATAAAAAACCAAGCAACATTCAACGCAATCGATGGTTTACACAACGCAACAATCGACCAAAACGGAATAGTATCGTTGCAAATGCAAGACGTTTCAGAAATCAAAATCGAAACTGATTATATTTACCTAAATACTGGTTCGCCACATCACGTGACAATGGTCGAAAACCTGCCTTTATATAATGTAAAAGAAAACGGCTCACGCATTCGCAATAGCGATTTGTATGGAAAAGTAGGAAGTAACATAAATTTCGCTACTCAAATTACTGATAATGAATTCAAAATCAGGACTTTCGAGCGTGGTGTTGAAGATGAAACACTTTCTTGTGGCACTGGCGCAACTGCAACCGCAATTGCAATGCACGCTACTAATAAAACCAAGTCGAATAGTATAAAAATAAATGTCGAAGGCGGAAATCTAGAAATTTCATTCGATTTCATTGATAATAAATATATAAACGTTTTTTTGAAAGGCAAAGCCAAATTTGTTTTCGCAGGAGAAATTAAAATTGAGGATTAAGTTTAAAAATAAAGATTTTAGCTCATAATTCTGTTAAAAATAGAATTTTTAGTTAATCGTTTTTTAGTTTTGATGTAATTCCAACTAAGGAGTAATCTCATTAGTTGCTCACATTATGTAACGGTTCCTTCGTCGAAGTGAAAAATTGAACAAAAGTTTTAGGTTTACCAAAACTACTTTTCAACATCAATTTGTCATTCCGTAGGAATCTCAATAATGTTGCTCATTTTGTTTAGTATTCCTTCGAAATGGCACAAGTATTGGCTAACTCAGTAAATTTTGGGCTTGAGAAATATGCAAAATTATATATACAATTGGTATTAAATCATAAAAACACAGAACTCTCAACTCACAACTTACAAGCAAAAATATGCTAACCCTACAATCCCAAAATATTTATCTACGAGCACTAGAACCTGAAGATTTATCATTTATATACGAAATCGAAAACGACGAAAACATTTGGGAAGTTAGCAACACGCAAACGCCTTACAGTCAATATTTAATCAAACAATATCTTGAAAACGCACACCAAGATATTTACGAAGCCAAACAATTGCGTTTGGTCATTTGTCAGAACAAAGATTGTAAAGCCATCGGATTAATTGACTTATTCGATTATGATCCAAGAAATAATCGTGCAGGAATTGGCATTATTATAAAAGATGAAACCGATAGAAATCAAGGAGTTGGCGCTCAAGCGTTAGAATTATTAATTAAATATAGTTTTAAGAATTTAAACTTAAATCAATTATTTGCAAATATTAATTCGCAAAATTCGGCTAGTATCAGTCTTTTTACTAAATTTGGATTTCAAAAAATCGGTACAAAAAAACAATGGAATTTATTCGACGGAATTTATCAAGACGAAGATTTTTTTCAATTATTAAAAACTCAATAAACATATATTTTGAACAAAAAGATATTTAAAACCGTTTTACTTATTGCATTTTTATTATTAGCAATAATTGGATTTGTAATTTATAATCAGGTTTTTTCTGGAAACACTAAATTTTCCGAAAAAGAAGTTTTTGTAAACATTCCTTCGAATTCGAAATACGAAGATGTTAAAAAAATAATTGCACTATATATTAACGATATGGATAAATTCGATTTCATATCCAAAAAACGTTCCTACAATACAAACATAAAATCAGGACGATTTTTACTAAAATCAGGAATGAGTAGTTTTGCATTGGTCACAAGTTTGCGCCAAAATATTGCTGTAAAATTGGCATTTAACAACCAAGAAAGAATTGAAGATTTGGCTGGTCGAGTTGGTTCGCAAATCGAAGCAGATAGTCTTTCGGTTTTAAAATCGTTCAAAGAACCAGCATTTTTAGCCAAAAATGGTTTAACCGAAGATAATGTTCTGGCAATTTGTTTGCCAAACACTTACGAAATGTTTTGGAACACATCAGCAGAAAAATTCCGAGATAAAATGCTGAAAGAATATCAAAATTTCTGGAATTCTGAAAGAATTGCAAAAGCAAAAGCGCAAAATTTAACGCCCATCGAAGCCACAATTTTAGCATCGATTGTGCACAAAGAATCGGTCAAAAAAGACGAGAGACCAACAATTGCATCGGTTTATTTAAACAGAATGAAAATTGAAATGCTCCTGCAAGCCGATCCAACTGCAATTTACGCAACAAAAAAAAATCAAAACGATTTTACAATAGTTATAAAAAGAGTTTTAGACAAACATACACAATTGGCTTCGCCGTGGAACACTTACTATGTTAATGGTTTGCCGCCAGGACCAATCGCAATGCCAGATATTACGGCACTTGAAGCAGTTTTAAGTCCAAAAACTACCGATTATATTTATTTTTGTGCATCGGTCGAAAAGTTTGGTTATCACGAATTTGCCACTACTTTGGCAGAACATAACGTAAATGGCGATAAATATCACGAATGGATAAGCAAACAGCAAAAAAAATAATCCTTAATTAAGTAAATATGTAAGTTTTATATTACATATTATGTTATTTATAAATATTTATTTCTTTTTTTCTTAACAAATAAAAACCTGTCAGCAAGTGTAAAAATCGTTTGCGTAAGAGTTATTAACTTTTTTTCGAATTTGTATTTAGGAAATTTTAACTTATTGATTTTCATATTTCTAAACTTTGAGCTTATCTTTGTCTCGCAGAAATTTCAAGATGTGACAGACTTGAAGAAATCAAATTTATGATAAAGAAATGGATATTTTACTCGACATTAACTCTAATTATTGGAATTTTAAGTTCAAGTTTTAAACCTTTTAAAACTGAAAACAAAGCTTGGTTTAACAAAAATCAAAATGAAGTTGATTATTTATTACCTTCATTAAAATCTGAAAATTACGTTTCGACTTCCATTCCTTTTACTGGTAAATTCTTCATCGCTTTCAAAGAAGCAGTAGCTTTTAAAGAATCACAAGGAAAATATAATAAAATTAATACTTTAGGTTATATGGGTAAATACCAATTTGGTAAAGAAACCCTTAGAACTATTGGTATAAATGATAGTTTGCAGTTCATAAGCAATCCAAAATTGCAAGAAGAAGCATTTGTAACTTTAATAAAAAGAAACAAATGGGTATTGAAAAATGAAATCGCTGAATATTCTGGAAAAGTAATTAGTGGCGTGAAAATAACTGAATCGGGAATTTTGGCTGCTGCACATTTAGGCGGTCCAGGTTCTGTTAAAAAATTCTTGAAAAGCAACGGAAAAAAGAAAAGTTCAGACGCTTATGGTACATCAGTAAAATCGTATATGAAACAATTTGCAGGTTATGAAACCACTGGAATAACAGCAGAAAATAATGCCAAAGTAGATTAAACTTTTGAAAATAATTTATAAAAAAACCTCCAAAATTTTGGAGGTTTTTTTATGAAATTAAGAAAGTAAAAACCTATGAATGATAAAAATTGTTGGTCTGTTATGTAAATCTAAGGTTGCATTTTTCCAATCGGCGACTTTCATTGTTTTAATAAATTCTGTGGGTAATGTAATATCAGTTGCAATACACAAATGCGTTGTTGGCTGTAAAGCTTGTAAAATATCCTCCAACATTTTGTTATTTCTATAAGGCGTTTCCATAAAAATTTGAGTCATATTTTTATCTTGCGATAATTTCTCGAGCATTCGCAAGAAAGTCTTTTTCTCTGATTTTTCAATTGGGATATAACCGTTGAATGTAAAACTTTGTCCATTCATTCCAGAAGCCATTAATGCCAATAAAATAGATGATGGACCAACCAATGGAACAACTTGTATTCCTTTTTCGTGCGCCAATTTGACAATTACAGCTCCTGGATCAGCAACACCAGGGCAACCAGCTTCGCTCATTATCGCAACATTTTTTCCTTCGACACAAGGCTGAATCATTTTATTGTGTTCGGAAACCAAAGTGTGTTTGTTTAATGTAAACAAAGTCAAATCGGCTTGAACTTTATTTGGATTAGTACTTTTTATGCATTTTCGAGCTGTTTTTTCGTTTTCGACAATAAAATAATCAACAAAATCAATTGTTCGGCTTATTGACATTGGCATAACATCATCAATATTGCATTCGCCAAGAGTTGTTGGAATTAGGTATAATTTACCTTTTTTGGAAGTTGCCATAATTTTTTTGTGCAAATGTAAATAATTAAATTACACAAGTAATAAATGAATTTGGTTAGTGTAGTCATTTAATTATTTGGTCTCTACTAAAACAAAAATTAGTAAAGTTTAATTATTTAATTTAATTTTCATTTATTTAAAGAATTTACTTTATTGGGTAGCATAGTCAATCAGAAATAATTTTAATTTAAAATTATTTATTCTTTAAATTAGTTATACAATTTTAATGTTTTTAAATTTATTATTATTACTTTTGAAATCTTTATTCTTAAAGAAAATTTCATTCAAAATTATTATTCATGAACAAGAACATATTTTTTATTTTTTTTTTATTATTATCTTTTTGGTCGTTAAAAGGACAAAAAATAGGATTTGGAGTAAAACTTGGATTGAATGATGCAAAAATAATTGGTTTTAAGAATAGTGAATCAATAACGTCATATAATTTTGGCGTTTTCTCAGAATTCAAGTTTATTGAAAAGTTTTCAATTCAACAAGAATTAAATTTTTCAAGAAATCAATTAAAAATGCCAACAAGTGGTTATTTTCTTTTTAATTATGAATCAATAGAAGATGACAAAATAGATGTTAATTATATCAATGTTCCAATTTTAGCAAAGTTTTTAATTAATAAAAAAATATGCGTGTATTTTGGGCCACAAATAAATTTTCTAATTAGTGCAAATCAATCTTCGACAAGGCAAATATTTGATGCTGCTAAAGATCCATTGTCATCTTTTTTTGTGAACCCTAAATATGAGCGTTTAAATAATGATTTTAAACCATTTTTTAGTGCTGTTGATTACAGTTTTAGCTTAGGTTTGATGATACCGATTACACAAAAATTCGCTATAGATTTTAGGTTTTCAGAGGGTTTAAATAATATTAACAAATCAATAAAAAATGATGCAATTATAAATAGTGTGCAATTAAATACTTTAATTCTAAAAAATAGAGCTTCACAAATAAACCTGCTATATAGATTTTAAAATTCTAAAAAGCTAGAATTGATTATCGATTTTGATAGTAACATTTAATAAAACAATTTATACAAACAAATGATAAAGACAAATTTTTTTATTAAATGTTACTATCAAAATCGATAATCAATTCTAGCTTTTTAGAATTTTAAAATCTATA
>JAYVBR010000196.1:0-3536 GCA_043750395.1 Bacteroidota bacterium
TAACCATCCAATTGGGACATTTGTATGATTTCATATAAAATTCCTTGACCAGCAATTGCAGCATCACCGTGAACGGCAATTGGCAAAACTTTCGAGAAATCGTTCGGAAAATATTTGTCTTGTTTTGCACGAGTAATTCCTTCAATAACCGCTCCAACGGTTTCTAAATGCGATGGATTTGGTGCTAGATTAATGTTGATGCTTTTTCCAGAACGTGTTTTTCTGTCTGATGTTAATCCTAAATGGTATTTTACATCGCCATCGAAATATTCTTTGTCGTAATCTTTTCCGTCAAATTCCGAGAAAATATCTTGAGTTGATTTTCTGAAAATATTCGCCAAAACATTTAGACGACCTCGATGTGCCATTCCCATAACGAATTGTTCCACGCCTTTGTCGGCAGCACTTTCGATTAATGCATCAAGCCCAGGAATTATTGATTCGCCACCTTCTAGCGAGAATCGTTTTTGACCTACATATTTAGTATGAAGAAAATTCTCGAACGAAACGGCTTCGTTTAATTTTTCAAGTATAATTTTCTTTTGATTATTATCAAAATTCGGAAGGTTATCGTTTATGTTAAGCTTATTTTGAACCCATTGAATTACTTCAGGATTCCTAATATACATATACTCAATACCAATGTGTTGGCAATATACATTTTTTAGATGCGCAACAATTTCTCGCAAGGTTTTTGGTTGATGTCCAAGAATTTTGGCTGCATCGAATGTAGTATTCAAATCGGTATTTGACAAACCAAAATCTGACAATTCTAATGTTGGTGAATACAATCTTCGTTCACGAACCGGATTGGTTTGTGTAAACAAATGACCACGTGTTCTGTAACCATCAATCATTCTTAGAACATTGAATTCTTTGGTGATTTTGTCAGAAATTTGACCGTTATCGACATTCGCAACTGCAATATTTGACATTTGAGAAACAGCATTTTCTTCGTTGTATGTCGTCATTCCAAAGTCAAAACCTTGAAAAAAACTTCTCCAAGAAGGCTCAACGCTGTCTGGATTTACTAAATATTGGTCGTATAATTGAGCGAAAAACTCTGAATGTGCTGCGTTTAAGAACGAAAATTGATCCATTTGATAATGTAAATTCCTGATTTGTATAAAATGTTTCGCAAAAGTACGATATTTCGATAAAAGTATAAAAATTTTAGATACTTTTATATTTTTAAAATTAAACAATAGTTAACTATGAAAAAAATCTACATTTCGATTCTGAAAACTTCAATGATTTTGAATTTTTTATTTTTTGTTTCTTATGAAATTTCGGCACAAACAAGTGCTCAACCAGACTTCTGGAAAAACGTTCAATTTGGTGGCGGACTGCAATTGAATATTGGCTCAGGATTTACCAATGTTGGTGTTTCGCCAAGTATGTTGTACAACGTAAATGAATTTGTTTCGGTTGGAACTGGTTTGCAGGTTAGTTATGTATCTGCAACTAGCAATTATTCTTCTTTAATATATGGTATCAATTTAACAACATTGTTTAATCCAATTGAATCTATTCAACTTTCGGTAGATTTGGAACAATTACGTGTAAGTACAACTTTTGACAATATCGCAATTCCAAAACAAAGTTTTTGGAACACTGGTTTGTGGCTTGGCGCTGGTTATAGAACCAATAACATTACAATTGGCGGTCGTTATAATGTGCTTTTTAATAAAGAAAAGAGTGTTTACAGCGATGCTTTTTTGCCATTTGTTAGGGTTTATTTTTAAAGGTTATTTAACAGAAACTCTTAAAAATTTGATTTAGAATTTTGTTAATTTGCAAATCATTAAATCAAATTTAAAATGAAAAAAATAATCTTTATTTTATTAATATCAATATTTTCAATAGGGTTTTCTCAAAAATCTCAACCAATTTCAGCCTTGCAATCTGGTCCAATGGTTGGCTATTGCGAAATGACAGAAGCGATGATTTGGTTACAAACTACCAAAATTGCATCGGTAAAAGTAGAATATTTTGCGATTGATAAACCTTCGGAAGTCTTTTTATCAGATAATTATTCGACTTCAAAAGAGATTGGATTTACTTACCATATAGTATTAGATAAATTAAAACAAGGCAAAAAATACAAATACAGCGTTTTTATTGATAATAAAAAAGTCGTTTTGCCTTATGAAACTTCATTTTCGTCAAAAAAATTGTGGCAATGGCGTGACGATGCTCCAGATTTTACTGTGGCTTTAGGAAGTTGTAATTATATTAGCGAAGAATCGCTGGATAGACCAGGAAAACCTTATGGTACAGGTTACAACATCTATGAAAGTATAGCTGCTAAAAATCCTGATATTATGGTTTGGGGTGGCGATAACATTTATTTGAGAGAAGCCGATTGGGATTCTCAAACTGGAATAAATTATAGATATACGCACACACGGTCTATAAAAGAAACACAATCATTATTGGCAAAAACTCAAAATTTTGCAATTTGGGACGACCACGATTTTGGACCAAATGACGGCGATAGAGGTTTTTATCACAAATATTTGACTCAAAAAGCATTTAAAAATTTTTGGGCAAACAAAACCTATGGAATGAATCAGGACCAAAACCACGGAATTTATTCTACTTTCAATTGGGGTGATGCACAGTTTTTTTTATTGGATAATCGTTTTTTTAAATCCCCAAATGATAGAAAAACAGGCGATAGAGTAATTCTTGGAGAAGAGCAATTAGAATGGTTGATTGACAATTTATCTTCATCGAATGCAAGTTTCAAAATAATTGTTGTTGGTGGTCAAGTTTTGAATACTGCCGAGGTTTTCGAAAATTATAGTACTTATGCTATTGAAAAAAACAAACTTTTAAAAGATATTCAAGACAACAAGATTAAAGGCGTTTTCTTTATTTCTGGCGATAGACATTTTAGTGAATTAGCGATGCAAACTCGAGAAAACGCATATTCGTTATTCGATTGGACAGTTTCTCCATTGACTTCTGGAGTAGTTTCTGCTGATAAAACAGTTAATGAAAAAAATACAAATAGAGTAGTGGGAAGTATGTTTAATCAAAATTGTTTTGGAAATTTATCGTTTTCTGGCACCAAAGCAGAAAGGCAAATGAAACTAACTTTGTTTGATAAAGAAGGAAAAGAATTATGGAGTAAAGTAATTTTAAAGAAAGAGCTGGAATAATTTAAAAATTTTATATAATAATAAGGTTGTTGTTTTTCTAAATTATTTATTTAAAAGAAACCTTAAATAAGAATGAAAATGTTATTTGGTTTCGAAAATTATTCTAAATTTGTATTCTATTTAAATATCAAATAATTATGAAAAAACCAGTACTACTAATTATTGCAATATTTTCTTTTGCAATTAATGGATTTTCTCAAGACCGCAATTGGAGAAAAGTTGAAACACCAAATATTGCTGAGGATAGCAAATTACCAAGAGGAACTCAAATTAAAGAGTTTTTAGTTTATGATTTAAATTTATCAGAAATTAAAACTAAATTAGTTGCTTCTCCAAAAAGAAGTGCTACTGCTGTTTCTAATGTAATTT
>JAYVBR010000197.1:0-8128 GCA_043750395.1 Bacteroidota bacterium
TCGACTTGTTTTTTAGATAAAAACTTTGATTTTCTGATATATTTTTCAGGATTTTTAATGAATTTAGATTGATAAACAGAATCTGGATTTTGAATTGCCAGATTATTCAAAAAAAGCCGTAACCTAAAACCCAGAAGTTTAGTATTGGGTTTTTGATAAGGCAAATTAACAACATCTTCATCATTAGAAATCTTGCCGTTAATAGAAACTTCATTTTTAACCAACAAATGTTTGCCATTAGGAATATTTTTTAATGTATTACAACCCACAAATAAAGTTAGGAATACAAATAATAATGATATTTTTGTGGCAATGATTTTCAAACAAATAAATTTTATTCCAAAAGTACATTTTTTCTATGATTACAAAAAATCAAATTAAACTTATAATTAGTTTACAGCAAAAAAAATTTAGAAATGAATATCAATTGTTTGTTGCTGAAGGCGAAAAAGTCATTCGTGAATTGATGCATTCTAAATTCGAATTAGAACAGATATACTGCACAGATTCAATTTTTGATGATTTAAATTCAACAAAAATAACCAACATCAGCGAAAGCGATTTGAACAAAATTTCGGCACTTTCTAGAGCCAATAATTGTTTGGCATTATTCAAAATTCCTAAATTCAATGAATTGAAAGACAACGAATTGATTTTAGTTTTAGACGACATTCGTGATCCTGGAAATCTTGGAACAATAATCAGATTGTGCGATTGGTTTGGCATCAATCAACTGGTTTGTTCTTTAGAAACAGTCGATGTTTTTAACCCAAAGGTTGTTCAAGCAACAATGGGTTCGTTAACTCGAGTAAACATTAATTATTGCGATTTGAATGAATATCTATCAAAAACCAATTTGCCTATTTTTGGCACTTTTATGGACGGCGAAAACATTTATAAAACCAATTTGCCCGAAAAAGGAATCATTATTATGGGCAACGAAGCCAACGGAATTTCCGAAAAACTAGAAAAATTGATTCAAAACCGATTGTCGATTCCAAGATTTGGAGCCATTCAAAAAACCGAAAGTTTAAATGTAGCTACAGCAACAGCAATTGTTTTGAGTGAGTTTAGTAGAAAATAGTGTAAAATTCAAATAAAATCTTCTTAAATGAAATTATTCAAAAATTTGATTGTTAAATAATTAAAATTAATTTATTAGAAACCAATTCCAAAAACACATTAGATTTTGATTCTATTTTAGAAATAGTTATTTTTGTAAATAATATTAAATTGTATGAGTGCAACAATCACTAAATTCAGTCAACTTGATTTAAAAGGAACCTATTCCTATGCTGATTATTTGTTGTGGCAATTTTCAGAAAGAGTAGAGTTAATAAAAGGTAAAATTTTCAAGATGAGTCCCGCACCAAGCAGTTCACATCAAGATATTTTATTGAATTTGACTCGTATATTCGATAAAGTTTTTTATGCAACACCTTGCAAATTATATTTTGCTCCTTTAGATGTTCGATTAATAAATTTCAAAGAAAGCACTCCCGAAAACCAAATAATGTCGGTTGTGCAACCTGATTTATGTGTTATTTGTGACCGCACAAAAGTAGATTTAAAAGGTTGTTTGGGTTCTCCCGATTTGGTTGTCGAAATTTTATCTTTGGGCAATTCCAAAAAAGAAATGGACACAAAATTCGATTTATACCAAGAAAACCAAATTCAAGAATATTGGATAGTTGACCCTTTTCAGAAAACAATCTTGATTTATGTTCTCGAAAACGACAGATACATTGGCTTAAAACCATTTTTAGAAGATTCGAAAATTATTAGCCCAACATTTCCTGATTTGAAAGTTTCGGTCAAAAAAGTTTTTGAAATTTTGTAATTTCATAATGCTAAAAATAATAAATTTTACAAAAAACTTATGTATATTTGCTTTAATTAAGATTTTGGTAGAACAATAATCTGACAAATTAAAAAATTAAAATAATTTGATTATGAATGCAATAAGACAATTTATTGATGTTAAAAATAACTCGTTTAATGTTTCGCTTCCTGATGATTTTAAAGCAAGTCGGGTTGAAATAATCATAATGCCTTCTGAGATAACTGAAATCCCGCAATGGCAAAAAACTGAAGCTTTGCGTAGATTAGAAATGTATAAGACCAACCCTGAAGCAGTTTTGGACTTTGATAAAGTTATGGATCAAATCGAAAACGATTTATGAAATGCAGAAAAGTAATTTTAGAAATTGCAAAAATTGAAATCAACGAAAATGTATTGTGGTACAACTCCAAAAGAAAAGGTTTAGGTAATGAATTTTCTTTCGAAATTCGTAAAACGCTCAATTACATCGCTGATTTTCCATTGGCTTTTCCTGTAAAATATGATGAAATTAGGGTTGCAGTAGTTGCAGTTTTTCCTTACACTGTACATTATTATTTCGACCAAATTAACAATACTGTTTTTGTATCCTGTGTATTTCATGATTTTAATGACCCAGAAATCCCTTTACATAGAAAAATATTTTAGAAATTTTAACACTCCTGATTTAAAAGTTTCTTCGAAAAAAGTTTTGAGATTTTATGATGTCATATTGCTAATCTCCAACAAATAACAATTATTTTACACTAATTTATTTTTTCGATTAAAATACTTACTATATTTGTACACTAATTTATAAAAATTTAATTATGAAAAAACTTTACACATTACTTTCTTTATTATCTATTTCTTTATCATTCGGACAGGCTTTTACAGGTACTTATGATTTTGCAAGTGTTACTTCTATATCAGGACTTACTGACCCAAGCCCAGTGCCAACAGCAACTGGAGTAACATTTGGCAGTTTCTCTGCCGTAATTAGTTCATCAGTAGTAACGCCTCCAGCAGGCTCAACAGGTGCGCTTAGATTCTCTTTTTTAAATCAGTCTACAGGTGCAACAAACGCGGTAGATCCTTTTTCTTCATTAACTGGATCACTTGATCCAAATATATATTATCAAGTAACCCTGACTCCGCAAGCTGGAAAAGCTTTAACATTAACTCAAATTACATTCAAATCTCAGCGCTCTAGTACTGGTATTAGAACTTTCGCAGTACGATCAAGTGCAGATAATTATGCTACAAATTTGTCTGCAACTGCAACTAGCACTTCTGTATCTATTCAACCAGCTAATATATTTTTTGTTTTAAGTGACGCTGCAACAACAGTAGCTCAAATTTCGACTGGTAATACAGTTAACTTAACCAACTCTAATTTAGTTAACCCTATTACATTTAGATTCTATGGTTGGAATGCAGAAGCTGCAGGTGGTTCTTTCAGTATTGACGATGTTGTATTTACTGGTTCTACTGCAAGTGCAGACCCTCTTGCAACATCGCAAAACCAAATAGCAGGTTTAAGCATCAATCCAAATCCAGTTTCTAAGGGTGTTTTTTATGTAAACACAACTGCTAACGAAACTAAAAACGTAGTTATTGTTGACCTTTTAGGCAAACAAGTTTTAAACACAATAACTTCGGGAAACGAAATAAATGTTAGCAACCTAAACGCTGGAGTTTACATCGTTAAAGTTACCGAAGAAGGTAAAACTGCAACTAGAAAATTGGTTATTCAGTAAATAACAATTTCTTATATAATTTTAAAATCTCCAATTTTTAAGTTGGAGATTTTTTTATGAAAATAATTTAATATCGTATTTAAATTTTCTAGTATCTTTGATAAAAATATATGAATATGCAAACTATTTTAGTAGAAATAAATAATCCAAGTGCATTATCTCTTTTAAAAGATTTAGAAGAGCTGAAAGTATTAAAAATAATTAAAAATAATTTTAAAGAAAACAAATTAAAATTATCAGAAAAATATAAAAATGTTTTTTCTCAAGAAGATGCAATAAATTTTGATAGTCATACCCAAACAATGCGAAAAGAATGGGACAATACTTAATTGATAACAATGTTATTTCAAATTATTTTTCAGGGAAATTGTCAGAAAAAGCGATTGTTTTTGTTGGAGAAATCATCGACGAAATACCAAATATTTCAATAATTACAGAGATTGAAGCGTTGTCGTGGATAAACTCAGATAAAAACAAAGAAGCAATAATAAAAGAATTTATAAAAGACTCAAATGTTTTTAATTTGAATTCAGAAATAACGGCACAAACTATAAAAATTCGCAGAAGCAAAAAAATCAAAACACCTGATGCAATTATTGCTGCAACTGCAATAGTTAATAATTTTATTTTATTTACTAACGACAGCGATTTTGAAGGAATTCAAAACTTAAAATTATTGAATCCATTTGATTTCTAATAATTCTTTAAGAATTACAGTTGTTAAAAACGGAAAATCGAATACTTTAAAAGTTGTTATTCAGTAAATAATAAACATCTTTAAATAAAAAACCAGCAATTTCTTGCTGGTTTTTTTGGTTGTAATCAACTTTGGTTGAAAATTTCAAAATATTTATATGATTTATTTAGGTTATCAAAAATAAATGCTTTAAAAAGGTAAACATATAAGTCATATATGTAATGTTTTGATTTATAAAACTTATATGACTTAGATGTTTTAATCCAAAATAAAACTTTTTATTAATTAAAATTACAAATCTAGCAACTCAATTTTAGCAACAATAACCAGAGCCAATTTTCTATGGCTTTCAAACGTCCAACCTGCAATGTGCGGCGATAAAATAACATTTTTCGCTTGTAGCAAATATTTGAAAGCTTTTGGAATATCGTTTTCGGAAAATAATGATTCGAATGACAGTTTTTCGTATTCTAAAACATCTAATCCAGCACCAAGAACTTTTCCTGATTTTAAACCATCTACCAAATCATTGGTAACTACGTTTTTTCCTCGCGAAGTATTTAACAACCAAAATGGTTTTTTAAACGATTCTATAAAGCTTTTATTTACCATTTTATCAGTATCATTCGACCAAGGTATATGTAAACTAACAACATCAGCTTTTTGCTTCAATTCATTTAAAGTAACTTGTTTGGCATTTGCATCAGCGATATTTTCTAGAATATCATAAAAAATAACTTCACAATCAAAACCTTGAAGTTTTTTCGCAAATGATTTTCCCATATTGCCATAACCAATAATTCCTATACTTTTGCCATCAATTTCAAAACCACGATTCGATTCTCGGTTCCAGTTTCCTGATTTTATTTCAGTATCGGCAATATTCAATTTATTAAAAAGCGACAACAACATTCCCAAAGTGTGTTCACCAACTGCATTGGCATTGCCTTCTGGTGCAGCAATTAAAGCAATATTTCTAGATTTGGCATAGTCGCAATCAATGCTTTCTAAACCAGCACCAACTCTGGCAATAAACTTTAGATTTATTGCTTTGTCAATAAAAGTTTTATCAATTTTAAATCGGCTTCGAATAACAATTCCTTGATAATCTTGAATTTTATCTTCGATTTCTTGTTTAGAAGATGTAAAATCTTCGTGGTTTACAAAACCAAGATTTTGCAATTGTTCTATCAAAATTGGGTTATTGCTGTCTAAATGAAGAATTTTTATATTAGGATTCACTTTTTTTATGTTTACACAAATTTACAAAAGATTTAAACAAATTATTTAATATCTTTTAACATTAATTGCAAATCAATTTTTCCGTTAAATTCGTTTTCGGAAATGGTGTAAATGGCTTCGAATGGTTTTTTAGTAACTTCTAATTTATCACCCAAACTAAAACCTATTGCTGGAATTCCTTCGGAATTATTTTGTTTTACAAAAAGTTTTAAATGTTCGTTTTCTTTGCCAATTGGTTTGCCATAACCAGTATCTTTTATGTTTTTGGTATAAAATACTGGTGTCATATTTAGTGGTCCAAATGGCTCGAATTGTTTCAAGATTCTCGTCAATTTTGGAGTAATATCTGCAAAATCAATTTCTGCATCGATAGCAATTTCTGGCATTAATTGTTCTGGTAAGATAGTTTCTTTAACAACTTTTTCGAATGCTTCTTTAAATTTTGAATAATTTTCTGGCAACAAAGTCATTCCTGCGGCATACATATGACCACCAAATTGCTCTAAATGTTCAGAGCATCTTTCGATAGCGTTATAAACATCGAAACCTTTGACAGATCTTGCTGATGCTGCTAATTTATCGCCACTTTTTGTGAAAACTAATGTTGGTTTGTAATAGGTTTCTATTAATCTCGAAGCCACGATTCCGATAACGCCTTTGTGCCAATCTTCTTGAAAAACAACGTTTGTAAAACGGTTTTGCTCCTTGTTTTCTTCGATTTGATTCAAGGCTTCGAAGGTAATTTGCTTGTCTAAATCTTTTCGGTCTGAATTGTATGTTTCGATTTCGGCTGCAAAAATTGTGGCTTGTTCCAAATCAAATTCTGATAATAACGCAACTGCTTCGTTGCCGTGTTTTATGCGTCCTGCAGCGTTGATTCTTGGTGCGATTTTGAAAACAACATCGGTTATTGTATATATTTTTGCTTTGGCTTGAGCAATTAATGCTTGTATTCCTGGTCTTGGATTTTCGTTAATTACCAATAATCCAAAATGAGCCAAAATTCGATTTTCGCCAGTCATTGGCACAATATCTGCACCGATTGCTGTTGCAACCAAATCTAAATATTCGACTAAATCTTCAATTGTTTCTCCACGATTTTCGCCCAATGCTTGAATGAGTTTAAATCCGATTCCGCAACCACACAATTCGTCATAAGGATAATTGCAATCGTCACGTTTTGGATCAAGAACTGCAATTGCATTTGGTAAAATAGCGCCCGGTCGATGGTGATCACATATTATAAAATCAATGTTTCGTTCATTTGCGTAAGCGACATGGTCAATAGATTTTATGCCACAATCTAAAGCAATTATTAGCGAAAAATTATTGTCATCAGCAAAATCTATTCCTTTAAATGAAATTCCATAACCTTCGTCGTATCTATCTGGAATATAGGTCGCTAAATTTGAATAATAAGACTTCAAATAGGACGAAACCAATGAAACTGCAGTTGTTCCATCTACATCATAATCGCCAAAAACAAGAATATTTTCATTATTTTCAATTGCTTTCTCAATTCTTTCGACAGCTTTGTCCATATCTTTCATTAAATATGGATTATGTAAATCTTGTAAATTGGGTCTAAAAAATTGTTTGGCTTGGTCGAAGGTTTCAATGCCACGCTGAATCAATAACGAAGCCATAAAAGTTTCGACATTTAAGGCTTGTGCCAAATGATTGACTTTTTCAGAATCGGGATTTGGTTTGATTGTCCAACGCATGTGCAATTGAAATTTTGAATTAAAAATCTATGGTTTATACGAATGTAGAATTTTAATTCAATAATATCAAAAAATGAGTCGAAAATAATTTTTTTTGATAGGTGGATAATCAAATATAAAGTAGTAAATTTGTAACATATTAACTAAGTTAAATAAAAAATATTATTATTATGTATCAAACTAGTTACAATAAAAATTGGTATGGAATGTCAGACAATGCAATTGTAGATTCGCTTTGCGCCAATTTAAAACAAATGCGTCTTAATAAAAACATTTCACAAGAAGAACTTTCTTCGATGTCGGGCGTAAACCGAGTTACTATTAGCCGAATGGAATCCGGTCAAGCCATAAACTTGATGACAATGATTCAATTACTTCGTGCTTTAGAACAACTTCATTTGTTGTCAGAATTTAATGTTCTTCCAGAGGTTAGCCCAATTATGGTTATGGAAGCTCAAGAAAAATATCGCAAAAAAGCATCATCGCCACGAACCAAAAAACTATAAACTATGGTTGCAATTGCAAATATAAAATTATGGAACAACAATGTTGGTGTCATTCTTTGGGACGAAATGCGCAATCTTGGAATTTTTGAATTTGATAAAGGTTTCACGAAATTAGGTTTGGATATCTCTCCTATTTTAATGCCTTCATCAGATTTTGAAAATGGAAAAAGAGTTTTTTCTTTTCCTACGTTGAATAATGAAACTTTTAAAGGTTTGCCAGGATTATTATCAGATTGTCTACCCGATAAATTCGGAAACCAAATTATTAATGCTTGGTTGACGCAACAAGGAAAAAACATTGAAGACTTTACACCAGTAGACAGGCTTTGTTACATCGGGAAACGTGGAATGGGCGCATTAGAATTTGAACCAGTTAACAA
>JAYVBR010000198.1:0-3493 GCA_043750395.1 Bacteroidota bacterium
GTTTTTCAGTCAAAACACCATATTTATCGAAATAATACAATGGCATTTTTAGGTTTTCGAGTCCAGTAATGACCTCGCTGCCTTTTCCGACAATGATAATTCGAGTGTTTTCAGCTAGAAAATGCTTGTTGGCAGCAGCTAAAACATCGTCGGCGGTTACAGCATTAATGTTTTTGATGTAATTTTCATAAAAATCATCAGGCAAACCTTGTGTTCTAGTTCTAACCGCATAACTAGCAACAGTTTGTGGTTTTTCGATTCCCATTACGAATTTACCAATGTAACCTGCTTTTACATTAGCCAAATCTTGATCAGAAACTTTTTCGGTGCGAATGCGTTTGAATTCTTTCAAAAATTCAACAACTGCGCTATCGGTAACAGCATTTCGAACTTGGGTCGATGCCTTGAAAGTCGTGATGTATTTGCTACCAGAAATCCCTGATCTTGCGCCATAAGTCCAAGCGTGTTTTTCTCGCAAATTCATATTCAAATAACTATTAAAATCGCCGCCAAGTATCTGATTTGCAATGATTGATGCAAAATATTCTTTATCGGTCATTTTTAAATTTACAGTGTTTAATAATGCAATTTCTGATTGCACAGCATTGGGCATATCTACAAAATTTATTTGTGTAAACTGCACATTTTTTGGATCTGAATATTCAAAACTCAAGGCTTTAGCTTTAGCCCAATTTTCAAAATGTTTTTCGACAGCCAATTTAGTTTCAGCATATTTCACATCGCCAATTATGACCAAATAAGCATTTTCAGGAACAAAATAGTTATTATAATTATTTACAACATCACTTAAAGTTACGTTTTTAATAGTTGTTTCGCTCAAAAACTCACCGTTTGGATGATTTTTTCCATAAGCCAAAACATTTTGAACACGACTTGCAACCGATGCTACACTTTTTTCTTGGGTTTTTAAACCTTCGATTAATTTTTCTTTTTCTTTATCGAATTCGGCTTGCGTAAAATTTGGATTTAATGCTCCGTCGGCTAATAATTCTAAAACACGACCGCCATATTTAGACAAACAATTTGCAGATGCACCCGACGAATAAAAGTTTATATCGGCACCAAGAAAATCAATTTCTTCGTTGAAAGCGTCTTTCGAAATTTTTAAACTTCCTTTTCCAATGAGGCTTCCCGTAAGGTTATCGACACCTTTTTTTGCGCCTTCGGCAAATGGTGCATTGTCTAACGAAAGACTAAAAGAAACGCGAGGCAACTTATGGTTTTCGACAATCAATACTTTCAAACCATTGTCTAGCGTGAAAGATTGTGGTTTTTTTATGTTTATAATAGGAGCAGGTCCTGGCTTGGGTTGTAATCTGTCTTGTGCTTGCATAATTAGTGTTAAAAACAAGCTTGATAAAATGATAATTGAATTTTTCATCGTTTAGTTTGTTTTAGTTTTTTGGTTTTTCTTTAGTTGGTATATAATCCAAAATTAATCTTTGATTTGGATTCAAATATTTCTTGGCAATTTCTTGAATTTCTTTGGCAGTTATTGACCTATAAATATCCATTTCGGTGTTGATTAAATTCACATCGCCGTACAATAGATAAAACGACGCCAAATTTTCGGCAATTCCTTCAATACTTGCATTGCTGTTTACGTAATCATTTTCGTATTTGTTTTTCAGTTTTTGCATTTCCTTGTCGGTTAACAATTCGTTTTGCAAACGCACAATTTCTTCGTCAATTTCTTTTACGATTCCTTCGGCTGTGTTTTCGCCTTGAGGTAATCCGTACAAAATATACATTCCATAATCTTCTTGTGCATAACTAAATGCACCAATTTGCAATGCCATTTTCTTATCGTCAACAATTTTCTTATACAATCTAGAACTTTTCCCATCGCTCAAGATAGTCGAAATCATATCTAAAACTCTAGCATCTCGGGTTTTATTAGATGGTGTTCTGTATGAAGTAACAACCATTGGTTTTTGAATATTTGGGTCCTCATATTTTGCTCTAATTGTTGATGTTATAGGTTCTTCAACAAAAGTTTTGCGATTAATATCGGCACCTTTTGGAATTTCGCCAAAATATTTCTGAATCCATTCTCGGGTTTTTGGAATGTTGTTCAAATCGCCAGCAACTATTAAAACTGCATTATTAGGAATGTAAAATTTCTTATTGAATGCTTGAAATTCTTCTAAAGTCGCAGCATCAAGATGTTCCATTGAACCAATTGTCGTCCAACGATATGGGTGGTTTGTGTACATACTTTTTTTGACTTCTGGAATCAAATTTCCGTAAGGTTGGTTGTCGTAACGAAGTCTTTTTTCTTCTTTGACTACTTCATTTTGAGTATCAACACCAATTTTATTTATTACTGGGTGCAACATTCTTTCAGATTCCATCCACAAACCCAATTCAAGATTATTCGACGGAAAAACTTCGTAATAATAGGTTCTGTCTTCGTTGGTATTGGCATTGTTGGTGCCACCATTGGCAGTCACGATTTTAAACCATTCGCCACGAGCTATATTTTTGGTTCCCTCAAACAACAAATGTTCAAAAAAGTGAGCAAAACCAGTTCTGTCTGGCGTTTCGTTTTTTGCTCCAACGTGATACATCACTGATGTAATAACCACTGGAGCAGACTGATCGTTGTGTAAAATTACGTGCAAACCGTTTGTGAGTTTGTATTCTTCGAAAGCTACTTTTTGCGCCGAGGCAATTCCGCCAAGCGATAATGATGCACTTATTGCCATTATAAGGTTTTTCATATTGGGATTAATAAATTTTAATATTTGTTGTAAAAATAGAAAAAAAGTTTGAATATACATTTCTAAGTTTTTTTAATTTAATATTAATGTATCTTGTACTTATTAGAGGTGAAAAATAATCCAATATACTTGTTCTATTTTCGCATCTTGAATTATACTAAACCTTTAATTGGTACAATTAATAAAATAAAAATAAAAAATTGTCAATAACTTGTTTAAAACAATTTATTTCGTACATTTGCAAACTTAAAAATTAATAAAAACAATTTGTTATGTATGCAATCGTAGAGATAGCAGGGCAACAGTTCAAAGTTAGCAAAGACTTAAAGGTTTATGTTCACAGGTTGACTAACGAAGAAGGTTCGAAAGTTTCTTTCGATAAAGTTCTTTTGTTAGACGATAATGGATCTATCACTTTAGGCGCCCCAGCTATAGAAGGTGCTTCAGTAGAAGCCAAAGTGTTACAACACTTAAAAGGAGATAAAGTAATCATTTTCAAAAAGAAAAGAAGAAAAGGTTATAAAAAGAGAAACGGTCACAGACAATATCTTACTCAAATTGTAATAGAATCAATCTCGGCAACTGGAGGCAAAAAAGCGGCACCGAAAGCAGAAGCTAAGGTAGAAGTTAAGGCTGAAACTAAAGCAGAAGTAAAGGTTGAGAAAGTTGCAGAAGTAAAAGCGCCAAAAGCATCGAAAAAAACTGGAGACGATTTAACTATCATTGAAGGAATTGGACCTAAAGCTGCA
>JAYVBR010000199.1:0-3483 GCA_043750395.1 Bacteroidota bacterium
TGAATTTTTCTCTAAAAAACATATTTATGACCAAATTTTATGTTTTTTTTAACATATCGCCTGCAACTTGGGTTAAATCGATACATTTGGCTAACCAAATCCCCAACTGACGCCAAGCCACGAGACGTTGTGCGATATTTTAAAAAAACAGAATAAATATGAAAGAAATAATTAATTCATTTATTGATTCAGCAAAGGAAAGACTTAAAAATCCAATTCTTGGATCATTTATTTTTTCTTGGTTTGTATTTAATTGGAAAGCAATATTTTATATAACTCAATCAAACAACTCAATTGAAAATAAGATTATTTTTATTGATGCGAATTATGTAAATATAAATTCAAATTTTGGTTTCCTCTTTTATTTTCTACATTTTATATTCTAGCATTTCCATATATTCTTTGGGTTTTTGACCAAATATCTGCAAAAGCATTAATTTGAAGAAAAAGTAGTGCGTTAAAATTAAATATAAATGACATTAAAAATAAACAAGAAATTGCTGTTGAAGAAAGTGAATTAGAAAACATACGAGCATCATTTCGCGCTAAAGCCGATTTAAACAAAAAAATAGACATTTTAACTTCTCAACTTAATGAAAAAGAAGAAATAATTTTGACTTTAAATGATGGATTAAAATTAGTAAAAGAAGAGAATTCAAAAGTAAAAGAATTTTTAAATGAAAATGATGAAAACAAAATAAACGAAAATGAAAATTCAAGTTATTCAAATCTTTACAAAGAATTTAAAGAGTCAGATTTATTTGATTTCTTTAAAGAAATTGGCTCTGAAATAAGTAGAAGAAATTCATTGCCAGATAAAATAGATGATTTAGTAGTCGAAAAGTATAAACATTCGGGTATTATAACAGAATATAAAGACCAGGAGAATCAAATTATATATTATCGATTAACAAAAAAAGGTCAGTTTTTCTGGGAAAAATATTTAAGTAATATAAAAGTTTCTAAAAAGATTAAAGGTGCAGAAATAGTAGATGATTTGCCCTTCTAAAAAAACATCGCACAACAGCGGTTTGCTGCAAGTTGGGCTTTCGGGCAAACTTTAAAGTTGGTTTTGTACTTGCAAGTTCAGTCTTAAATCGATACATTTGGCTTATCTAATCCCAACCTGACAGCAAGCCACGAGACGTTGTGCGACAGTTTCGAGCGACAGAAAACCGAAAAAAAGAACATAAAATATACAAATGAAAAACATAATGATTTTTATATTTCTGATTGTTTTATTTTGTGCTAACGCACAAAATTTTAATCCGAAATCTATAACCATATCTGAAAATCCAAATATTGATGAATTTTCTTTTTTGAAAGAAGAATTGAAAAACGTTCAAGTTGTAATGCTGGGAGAAAAAACACATTTTGATGGAAATGTGTTTGAAATGAAAACCAAAATTGTAAAATATCTTCATCAAGAAATGGGATTTAACACAATTGCATTTGAATCTGGAGTTTATGATGTATGGAAAGCACAAGAAAATATAAATAATGGTACTAATGTGAAAGAAGCATTAGAAAATTCTCTATTTCAAATTTGGAGTAAAACAAAAGAATTCCAAAGCTTCATAGATTTTTATGAACAAAATAAAAAAGATTTAAAATTATTTGGATTTGATAATCAAATTACTGGAAAATATGGTGAAAAGAAACTAATCAAAGATTTGTACGAATACTGTAATAAAATCAAAACTCAAATAGATTTAAATGAAGACGATTTGGGATTATTAATGGAATCAATATATTATGGAACTTTTGATGAAAATGATATTAGTTATGCCGATTTTAAAAATTCACTGTTAAAAACATTAAATTTCATTTCAAAAAAGGAAAAAAGTGAAGAACAATTCTTTTGGACACAAATAATTAAAAATCTGCTTTCAATGGGAGAAAGTAGTTATAAAAAAATATCTATCATAAGTACATTCAACACAACAGCCGAAGACAATATTCGTGATAAACAAATGGCTAACAATCTTCTTAGTTATATAAAAAATCATCCAAATGAAAAAATAATTTGCTGGGGAGCAAATCAACATTTTGCAAACGATATGTCATCTGTAAATACTTCAATTATTAAAGAATTTGTTCCGATGGGTTCGTATGTAAAAAAAGAACTGAAAGATAAAATGTATAGTTTAGCATCAGTAACTGCAACTGATTCTATTTACTTACATGCCAAATGGGAAAAAACAATTATTGCTCAAAACTCATTTGAATATTATTTAAAAAACCAAAAAAAGCATCACTTATTTATTTCATCTAATCAAGTTGAAATGAAACAAAAGCAATCAACTAGATTATTTAGTCCAGAAACTTTTATAGATTTGAGATTAGATTTAGTTCACGATGGATATTTATTTTTTAACAAAGTTCTTCAATCAACATTTATTGAAAAAGAAAATATTTTAAATCAAGAAAAAAATGAAGATGAACAAACGCAATCAAACAAATTTGAAATTAATAATTTTAAGGGAAACAATAAAAAATTAGATAAAAAAACTATAATTCTTGAAGAAGTTAAAGTAGTAGATAATAAAAAAGAAAACTTAAAACTTATAAAAAAAATAATAGAAAAGATAAAAATCAATTATCCAAGTTTTGCATTCAATTCAAAAATGTATTCAAATATTTTTGTTACTGCTCAGGATGAAGTTCAACTAAATTTAGATTTAATTTTTACGCAATATGATTTAGGTTATCATCAAAATAGTAATCGAAATACAAAGTCACTTAGCCAAATTAGATGGAATGCAAAAAACGGTTATGAGCCAACAAACATTAGAAACTTTAGAAACCTAACTTATAATAATCCGATTATGTATTCTCATTTTTTAGAAAATCGAAAATTTAAAAAATACCGATATTCCCAAAATGAAAATGAAATTTATAACGATAAAGAGGTTTATGTAATTGATTTTAGTATCGACAGAAGTCAATCAAATTTTACTGGAAGAATACAACCTTCAAATTATTCGGGAACAATTTATGTAAATAAGAATGATTTTGCTGTTGTGAAAATTATTGAAAATTGGGAGTATAAAATAAATCAAACAGAAATAAATCAAGAATTTGAATTGTATGGCTGGTATAAGAAATATACAAAAAAGGAATTACAAAAAGAATCTATTACAACTTATTACAACAAAAATAATGACTTTTATTATTTGACAAAATCAGAAATTACTCAAATAGGAAAAATAGTAGATATTGAAAATAACTCGAAAGTATTTGAACTTAAACTAAATTCATATTTTAGCGACTTTAATAATTTGAATCCAATATCGATTCAATTTTCGGAGGAACAAAATACATTTCAGTCAAAAAATTATGATAAGCAATTTTGGGAAACATTTTCGATACCAAAATAAAACCGATCGCACAACAGCGGTTTGGCGCAATTGGGGTTTTAGGCAAACTTTAAAGTTGGTTTTGTACTTGGAAGTTCGGTCTTTAATTTATACATTTGGCTAA
>JAYVBR010000200.1:0-3465 GCA_043750395.1 Bacteroidota bacterium
ACGCCAAGCCACGAGACGTTGGCAGATAGTTTGCCTCAAAATTCCTCAAAAGAAGAAAAACAAAAAAAATAAAAAAAAATATGAAAAAAAATACAATACTTTTATTATTGTTTATTTGCATAAAATCGTTCTCACAATCAACAAGCGTTTTTGACGCAAATTATTTTAATTCCGATAATACAGAACCATCATTAAGAATTGGAAAAGGTTTTCACATAAACGATATTTATAAACAAACAAAAAATTGCTTTAAAATTGAAACTATAAATCCGAAAAATCTAACATCTCAACAAGTTGGTGGTAAAAAAACAAATTATAAAATATTTTATACTAAAAACACAAAGGAATTTAATGATTACAAAAGTAAAGGAAATAGTGGAAGTGTAAGTTTCTTAAATCTATTTGAACTTGAAGGTAAAAAATTAGAAGAGTTTTCAAGTAACTCAGCAGTTGAAGAAGAAAGATTAATTTTTACTGCAAATGTCGATTTTGGAATTTTTTCATTCGCCAAAGAACCAATATTAAATGATGAATCTAAAAATTTAATTACTCAAAATAAATTACAAAATTTCGTAAATTTATTTGGAACTCATTTTATAAGTGGAATCAGAAAAGAAAGTAATATTACTGTAATATTAAAAAAGTCTTCATCAAGAAATGAAAATGAATATAATTCAGATTCAACAATAAAATCAAATGGAACTGTTCCGACGAAAGGCAAAGGTGCATTTGAAATTATAAACAATGATTGGGTAAACAAAGAAATTAATCAAAATAGTTTCACAGTAACTGTAGAAGTTAATGGACCAAGTTTAGATGAAAACTCAATTCAGAATAGTATTAATTCAATTTTAGAAAGTAATTCACAAAACAAAGCGAATGCAATTTCAGAAATCATTTCTGGTGCAATTAAAAATATATCAAATTCAAATCAAAGTATTATAACTCAATATTATTATTCCCCATATTCTTTGTACGGACTTGCTGGAATAAATTGGGATTCTAAAAAACAAAAAGAATTGACTAAATTAAATGAAATATTAATTAGTATTTATAGCGGAAAAACAATTTCAAAATATTATTTAGAGAATGCAAATTTAACTGGAATTAAAAACCACATTGATAATAGTAATGCAAACCCAGCATTATTTGAAGAAATTAAAAATAAATTTTTAATTTCTTCAAATAATTTAAAACAACTAAATAATGAAATAGATATCGAAATAGAAAATATTGAAAAAAAATATATTAGTTGTTCTGATGTGTTTTGTTTACAATTACAAGATTGTTGCAATAATTCGGCTTACATAAACGAAATGAACTTAAAAAATTATGAAAATAAAATAATTACAGAAATTAAAAATTATTCAGAATATGTGAATAATATCTTAAATGAAATCGATAAACCTGAATGTGAAAAGAAACAATTAGGTAAAATAACAATTCAAAACCTTTCCACAAATCCATATGATTTATATGGCGGAAATAAATATTTAGGAATAATTGATGGAGGAAAAATGCTGACATATTATGTTGGAAATGGTCAATATAGTTTCAAAGCAATTCAACGTTCAGGATTTGTAATGTATCCAACTGAAAATGTTAGAAACACAACTATAACTCAAGTCTGTCAAGAAGAAACATTGAAAATTGGATATTAAAAAACCATCTGCCAACAGCGGTTTGGCGCAATTGGGGTTTTAGGCTTAATTTAAAGTTGGTTTTGTACTTGGAAGTTCGGTCTTTAATTTATACATTTGGCTTATCAAATCCCCAACTGACGCCAAGCCACGAGACGTTGGCAGATATAATTTGAGAAATGAAGAAAAAAATTAACAAATTAAAATAATTATGATAGAAAAAAAAATTATTGAAAATGATTTAAAAGATTTTAGTATAATTTCTGGTGAGTTATTTGATGAAAATTATATCTTATTAAGTATTTATTCAGACAAAGAAAAGAGTGAAACTAAGGAAGGTTTCTTTGCTCTAATAAGAACAGGGAATGATAATGTTAGAATTGTAAACAATCCTTTTGCTTGCATTAGTCAAACATTATTAAAAGAGAATGAAGAAATAATTTCAATAAGTGCTGGTGGCTCTTCAAGAAGATCTGCTAAACCTCCAAAGGGTGGAGATAACGAACCTATGATTGGCGATTTTAGTGGAAAGAAAGTATATGGAAGAACTAGATTAACTGTTATAAAATCAGTTGATAATATAGCTTATGTTGTAGGAACTCGTGGTGCTGTATACTCTAGAATTGGACAAGGGAAATGGAATTGTATAGATGAGGATTGTTATGATCAAGAAAATTTTTACAGAGCGTTTAACGATATTGATGGTTTTAGCAAAAAAGAAATTTATGCAGTTGGTGAACTTGGAGAAATTTGGCAGTATAATGGTAAAAAATGGAAATCCATTGTTTCGCCAACAAAATTGAACCTAAATGCTATAGTTTGTGCGAGTAACGGAAAAGTATATATTGCTGGGGAAAAAGGAACTATTCTTGTAGGTAGAAATGATGAATGGGAATTACTGGAAGGAATTGATTTATTTGAATTTTGGGCTGTCGCCTATTTTAAGGATAAAATTTATCTAACAGCAAATGAAAGATTAGTTTATACACTAACATCAGAGAATAAACTTCAACTTGTAAATTTTGGAGATTGTGATATACCATTAACTGCATATCAACTCAAGGTTAGAGAATCATCGCTTTGGTTATTTGGCAGTAAGGATATTAGACAACTTACTGAAAATGGAGAATGGAAAGAAATTGCAACATTGAGTTAAAAAATATTACATCTGCCAACAGCGGTTTGCAAAAATTGGGGTTTTAGTCTTGAATTTACACATTGTTTTGTACTTATGTGGTCAGTGATTTACTGAAAGTTCGGGCTAACCAAATCCCCAACTTCTGCAAGCCACGAGACGTTAACTGATATGCTGCTTCGCCAGAACTAAATCGAAAACGAGAAACATTTAATTCCCGAATTTTAAAAATTAAATTGTAATTTTGCGTTAAGTATGAAAAAGTTATGATTGCAGTAAGACAAAAAGTTAGTATTGAGGAGTTTGATGGTAAAAACTATCAGATAAAAGTCGTTGAACCTTATGACAAGGCTTTGATTACTCATTACTTACATAATTATCGTAACGGAGTTTCAAAACATTACAAAAAAGATGCAGTCAAAGTTTTAAAAAACTTTGTTGAATATAAAGAAACCGAAGAAAAAATTTCAATTGTTGCAGAAGATGCTTTGCAACAGTTACTTTTCGAAGTTGAAAATGTAAATTTTCCAACACCAAAAAATTATAATTTTAAATTCATTGATTTATTTGCTGGAATTGGTGGCTTTCGTTTGGCTATGCAAAATGTTGGAGGCAAATGTGTTTTTACAAGTGAATGGGAAAATAGCGCTCAAAAAACTTATCGGGAAAATTTCGGAGAAGTTCCATTTG
>JAYVBR010000201.1:0-8060 GCA_043750395.1 Bacteroidota bacterium
ATACCGAGCAATTTTGTTCAATAGATTCAATATAAAATCTAAAGTTGGGTTGGTTCTTTTTTCATATAAACACAAATTGACAGAGCCTTTTTTATAAGAATTTATTAACTTTTTAAAATAAATTTGCAATAAATCAATATCTTTGTTTAAAATACAATTAAGATGGACATAGCAATAAGAAAATATAATTTTATTCAGGAATTAACTCAAGTTGATGAAACAATGTTCGAAAAATTAGAATTATTTTTAAAAACTAATAAAAAAGATTGGTTTTTAGATTTATCAAATGAAGAAAAACAAGAAATTGAAAATGGTTTAAATCAAGCAGATAATAATGAATTTCTAAATCACGATTTTGTAATGAATAAATTTACAAAATGGCATTTATAATAAAATGGACAAAGCAAGCAAATAAAGGTTTAGAATCTGTTATTAATTATCTAGAAGAATATTGGACAGTTAAAGAAATCTTAAATCTTGAAGTCAATATCAATAAAGTAATAAGCCAAATTATTATTTTTCCTGATTTATTCCCAAAATCAGAAACTTATAAAAATCTTCATAAAGCATTAGTCGATAAAAATAATTATTTAGTATATCGAGTAAATTTTGATAAACAAATCATAGCAATAATAAATTTTAGAGGAACAAAACAAAAGCCTAAATATTAATTTTGATATTGTATTTCACTAAATTTGTAAAATGAAAGCCAATTTAATCCAAAACATATTCAACCCAACCGATTTAAGAAAACTTAAAATTGAACAATTGCCCGATTTGGCATTAGAATTAAGAGATTTCATAATTAATATTGTAGCAACTAAAGAAGGACATTTGGGCGCAAGTCTTGGTGTTATCGAGTTGACTATCGCCTTGCATTATGTTTTTGACACACCTAACGATTTATTAGTTTGGGATGTTGGTCATCAAGCTTATGGTCACAAAATTTTGACCAATCGCCGAGAAATTTTTCATACAAATAGACAATTAAATGGCATTTCGGGATTTCCAAAACGTTCTGAAAGTATTTTTGACACTTTTGGTGTTGGTCATTCGTCAACTTCAATTTCGGCTGCTTTAGGAATGGCAATTGCTTCTAATTTGCAAGGAAATTTCGAAAAACAACATATTGCAGTTATTGGCGATGCGTCAATTGCGAGCGGAATGGCTTTCGAAGGTTTGAACCACGCAGGAGTTACCGATGCTAATCTTTTGGTAATTTTAAATGACAATGCAATCGGAATCGATCCAAGCGTTGGTGCATTAAAAAATTATTTTACAGCGGTTAAAGATGGAAAAAATCCTAAAGAAAATAATATTATAAAATCTTT
Source organism: Bacteroidota bacterium (assembly GCA_043750395.1). Classification (GTDB taxonomy): domain Bacteria; phylum Bacteroidota; class Bacteroidia; order Flavobacteriales; family Flavobacteriaceae; genus Flavobacterium. The sequence goes on from JAYVBR010000201.1 coordinate 1,332, forward strand.
AAATTTTGATTATTCTGGACCAATTGATGGTCACGATATTTTTAAAATTATCGAAGAATTAAATCGCTTAAAGCAAATAAAAGGGCCCAAATTTCTACATATTATTACAATCAAAGGTAAAGGTTTGCAACAAGCAGAAGACGATCAGGTCAAATACCACGCTCCTGGAAAATTTGATGCATCGACTGGCGAAATTCATTTAAAATCCGAAGAAAACTTGCCACCAAAATTTCAAGATGTTTTTGGATTGACAATTCTGGATTTGGCTAAAGCAAATAAAAAAATCATAGGAATTACACCCGCAATGCCATCAGGAAGTTCATTGAAATTAATGATGGACGAATTCCCAAATCGAGCATTTGATGTCGGAATTGCCGAGCAACACGCCGTAACATTATCAGCAGGAATGGCAACTCAAGGAATGGTTGTTTTTTGTAATATTTATTCAACATTTTTGCAACGTGCTTACGATCAAGTTATTCACGATGTCGCTATTCAAAATTTGCCAATAATTTTCTGTTTAGATCGTGCAGGTTTGGTTGGCGAAGATGGCGCAACACATCACGGAGTTTTCGATATTTCGTATTTGAATTGTATTCCAAATTTGATTATCTACGCACCATTAAACGAAATCGATTTGCAAAATATACTTTACACAGCATCGCTCGGATTAAAAAATCCAATTGCAATTCGATATCCGCGTGGGCGGGGAGTTGTTGCAAATTGGAAACAAAATCATTTTCAAAAATATCAAAAAATAGAAATTGGTCGTGCCAAATGTTTAAAATTAGGCTCAAGAATTGCCGTTTTATCGACAGGAACAATTGGTAATAATGTCGCCGAAGCGATTGCCAAATCTAAAAACCAAGGTGTTTTTTCGCATTATGATTTTGCATTCGTTAAGCCATTGGATACTAATTTATTAAAACAAATTTTCTTGAAATATGACCAAGTCATTACTGTTGAAGAGAATGCAATTATTGGCGGATTCGGCTCGGCTGTAAACCAATATTTTTTGAATAATAAGTTAACAATTCTAATAAAAAATATTGGTATTCCTGATAATTTCATGGAACACGGAACCGTTCAAGAACTTCAAAAAATTTGTGGAATTGATATAGAAAGTTTGTTGAAGATATTTGATAAATTATGAAAAAATTAATTTGTTTATTTCTAATTTCGATAACTTTTTTTGGTTGTTTGGAAAAGCAAACTTCAAAAATGGAAACAGAGAAACTAACAGAAAAAATACCAAAAGGTATTTGGATCGATTTAATTCTCGGCGGTCCACAATTGCCAAACGAATTCAAAAATATTGATTTATTGACCAAAAAATACAAAATCAATTACAAAAGAATCGAAATGGGTTGCGAATACACAGATAAAGATATTTTAATGAAAGAAAAATATCAAATTTCTAACAATAAATATTTCAAAGATTTAGAAATTATTTTGGGTAAAAACTGGAAACGAAATTTCGATTTTGAAAAATCTAAGTTGGATAGTTTAGAAAATTGATCTTTTTCAGAAATTTCATACACAAAATTCAATTTTGGTGCTTCTTCAAAATAGTTTACAATTTGTTCATCAATTTATATTGCACCAATTTTAGCCATTGCGTTTTGAGATCGAATATTTTTTGCGCCAACATCAAAATTTACTTTATCTAAATTTTTGAAAACGTGTTCAATCTTCAATTTTTTAATGTTTTTATTAAATTCTCTTCCCCAGAAATCAATACCAATAAAAGTATAGCCAATTTTTATAGATATGTTTTCAAGATTCAAATCATAAAATCTAGAGCAACCAACAACATTATTGTTTTGAGAGTTTAAAATTAAAAAAGCACTTTTAGATTGAACGGCTCCTTGAAAATAGGTTCTAAAAATTTCTTTTTGATACCGATTATGGTTCAGATGTTGTTTCCAAACTAAAGGATTTGAAGCTACTTCAGACAATTTTTAAAAATTTTATTATAAGAGCGGAACAAGAGTGACAATTTCATTTTTTTGATAATTGGGTTGTAAATCAAACTTCATTTATAGTGATAAATAAAAATAGGAATTATATAACTCCATTTATTTCAAAATCAAAGTTAATTGATTAATTTTGAATAAAAATAATTAATTAACTTTAAAAGAAATATTATGGCTTTCGAATTACCAAAATTACCTTATGCTTATGATGCGTTAGAACCAAATATCGATGCTAGAACGATGGAAATTCATCATTCAAAACACCATAACGCTTATACAACCAACCTAAATGCTGCCATTGTAGGTACAGATTTAGAAGGAAAGAATATTGAAAATATTTTAATGAATTTAGATATGAAAAACGGTGCTGTTCGAAACAACGGTGGTGGTTTTTATAACCATAATTTGTTTTGGACTGTAATGTCTCCCGATGGTGGCGGACTACCAACTGGCGATTTGGCAACTGCAATTGATAAAGATTTTGGAAGTTTCGAAGAATTTAAAGCCTGTTTTGCAAAGGCTGGTGCAACCCAATTTGGTTCTGGGTGGGCTTGGTTATGTACTCAAAAAGGCGGAAAACTTGATGTTTGTGGCACACCAAATCAAGATAATCCGTTAATGCCCGAAGTTGGTTGCGAAGGCGTTCCGATTTTAGGTATGGATGTTTGGGAACACGCTTATTATTTGAATTATCAAAACCGTCGTCCTGACTACATTGAAGCTTTTTTTAAAGTAATTAATTGGACTGAAGTTTCAAGAAGATATGCTTCTGAGAAATAAATCCTGTTTGAAAAGTTAAATAAAATTCAAAAAAAAACCACTTAATTATTTAAGTGGTTTTTTTGATAATATTTTTTTATTGATTTTATAAATTCCATAAAACATTGTTATAAATATTAATATAATATAGTTTATATTAAACGACAATTCAGGCGGCGGTGGCGGTGGTGGTGGGGTTTGAGCGAACGAAAAGATCGTACAAAGCATCAAAGCTATCGAATAGAATATATTTATACTTTTAATTTTCATAGTTGTAAAAATAAATAAAAAAGCTTCCCAAAAAAATTTTTATTAAACTTTTTTCAAAAACATTTAATAATTTAATTTAAAAGTCTATAATTAAATTTAAAAAAACTTGTGGTCCCACTTGGAATCGAACCAAGCACCTACTGATTATGAGTCAGTTGCTCTAACCGAATGAGCTATAGGACCTATTTAAGATTGCAATATTACTACTATTTTTGTTTTTTTGCAAGTCTTTTAGTTATGTTTATTTTTATATTTTAATTATTGTACATTTATATAGTTCAATTAACTGATTTTGTTGTATTTAAAAATTAATCAATTTCTTGGCAAAGTTCAATTAGAACACCATTAGTTGATTTTGGATGTAAAAAACAAACCAATTTGTTATCTGCTCCCTTTTTTGGAACTTCATTTAAAACAATGAAACCCTCTTTTTTTAGTCTAGCAATTTCATTTACAATATTTTCTACAGCAAATGCTATATGATGTATTCCTTCTCCTTTTTTCTCTAAAAATTTTGCAATTGGACTTTCCAAATTTGTAGCTTCTAACAATTCGATTTTGTTTGGACCATTCATAAAAAAAGATGTTTTCACGCCTTCGCTCAAAATTTCTTCCTCTTTGTAGGCTGGTGCACCAAACAATTTTTCGAATATTAAATTCGAAACATTCAAGTCTTTTACCGCAATCCCAATGTGTTCTATTTTTTGCATTTTTTAAGTTTTATGCCATAAATATATTATTTTTTTGGAGCTAATCCCGCTTTCCTCCCAAAAATTTTGTAAAGCGATAAAAAATCGCCTTACAAAATGTTTTTCCTTTCAATCGGGGCTAAAATCTCGATAATAAAAAAATATTCCTAATTGAATAACAATTCTCAATCTAGCCCAGATGTTAGGGAAAAACGTTGTGCGCCAGGGTTTGGCGTACAACTTTTGGAAAAGCAGCTGGAAATAGCTTCAAAAAAACAGACAATTCATTCGCCTTTAATAAAATAAAATTACATTTGTATTAAATATTTTTTTTAATGATAAGTTTAAAACCCAACGAAATTTCTGCTAATCAACTACAAGGCATTTTGCAAAGCGCAGTTGCACCTAGACCGATTGCGTTTGCTAGTACAATCGATGAAAATGGAAATCCAAATTTATCACCATTTAGCTTTTATAATGTTTTTAGTACAGTGCCTCCAATCTTGATTTTTTCGCCAGCAAGAAGAATACGAGATAATACAATAAAACATACATTAATTAATTGCGAATTAACAAAAGAAGTTGTAATTAATGTTGTAGATTTTAATATTGTCCAACAAATGTCGCTGTCGAGTACCGAATATGGCGATGGTGTAAACGAGTTTTTAAAGGCTGGTTTAACTGCAATAGCTTCGGATATTGTAAGACCTTTTCGTGTCAAAGAAAGCCCAATCCAAATGGAATGCAAAGTCAATCAAATAATTGCTTTAGGAACCGAAGGTGGAGCAGGCAACTTAATTATTTGTGAAGTGGTCAAAATTCATTTGCAAGAAAATATTCTCGATAAAGACGGAAAAGTAGACCAAACAAAGTTAGATTTAGTATCTAGGTTAGGTAATAATTGGTATTCTAGAGTCAATTTAGGATTGTTTGAAGTTGAAAAACCTATAACAAGTCTTGGAATTGGCGTTGATAATATTCCTGATTTTGTCAAAAAAAGTCCAGTTTTTGATGGAAATGATTTAGGTAAACTTGGTAATGTAGAATGTTTGCCAACTTCGGAAGAAATTAATATATTTGTAAACGATAATTTTGCTATCAAAGGAGTTTTAAGTTCTGATGATTTTGACAAAATTCATCGCAAGGCAAAAGAATTTTTAAATAATAACGATGCACTATCTGCTTGGAAAGTGCTTTTAGCAAATAAATAATTATGGAAGTAGTAGGAAGAGTTAAAATGATTGACATCACTAAAGAAGTCGGATCGGCAGGTTTTAAGAAAAGAGATATTGTTGTCACTACCGACGAGCAATATCCTCAGGCAATTTTGGTACAATTTGTTCAAGACAAATGCGATTTATTGAACAATTTTGCAGTAAATGATAACGTTAAAATCGACATTAATTTGCGTGGTCGCGAATGGGTCAATGCACAAGGCGAAACAGTTTATTTCAATACGATTCAAGGTTGGAGAATTGGTAAAGTTATGGCAGATGGTCAACAAGCACCAACTCAATCACCACCAATGCCAGCTGCTGAAGCATTTGCCCCAGCTAGTAATGTGAAAGAAGAAGAGCACGACGATTTGCCTTTCTAAAAAATTAGAAAATATTTAGTAAAAGAGTTTAGAAATTTGAATTTTTCATTTTTTTAAACTCTTTTAGCATTTGTTTAAATATAAGTTTGGTAAATATTATAGAAATTGCAACAAATTAGAAATGTTTTTGAATTTGAATTTTAAAATGAAATTTTTAACCAAAGATTTAATATTCCCAGATGTAAACGATGCTGACCAAAGTGGCGTTTTGGCATTTGGTGGAGATTTATCGCCAGAAAGATTAATGTTGGCATATAAATCTGGAATTTTTCCTTGGTTTAATATCGACGAACCAGTCATTTGGTGGGCTCCAAACCCAAGAATGGTTTTGTTTCTTGATGAAATAATTGTTTCTAAAAGTATGAGAAACATTGTCAAGAAAAACATTTTCACTGTAAGCTTCAATCAGAATTTTCGCGAAGTAATTACAAATTGTCAACAAATTAATCGAAAAGATCAAAACGGAACTTGGATTACAAACGATTTAATTGAGGCTTATTGCAAATTGAACGAATTGGGACTTGCAATATCTATAGAAGTTTGGCAAAACAATGACTTGGTTGGTGGTTTATATGGCATAGACTTAGGTCACGTTTTTTGTGGCGAAAGTATGTTTTCTAAAGTGTCAAATGCAAGTAAATTTGCATTTTTAAATTTAGTCAATGATTTGAAATCTAAAAACTATCAATTGTTAGATTGTCAAGTTCATAACGATCATCTTGAAAGTTTGGGTTGTCGAGAAATTTCAAGAAATGATTTTATGAAAATTTTAAAAAATTAATTTTTCATAAAACAATCTTCAACGTGGTCATTTACAATTCCTGTGGCTTGCATAAAAGCATAAATTACAGTTGAGCCGACAAACTTGAAACCTCTTTTTTTTAAATCTTTACTAATTTTATCTGAAAGTAGAGTAGTGGTTGCCACTTCTGAATGCTCTTTTGGTAGGTTTGCAATTGGTTTTCCCTCGACATAATTCCAAATATATTTTGTAAAATTTCCAAACTCATCTTGAATTTTTATAAAATTTTGAGCGTTAGTAACTGTAGCATAAACTTTTAGTTTATTTCGAATAATTCCAGAATTTTGCAATAAATCGAGAATTTTATCATCACTGTAATTGGCGATTTTTTTGTAATCGAAATTGTCAAATGCTTTTCGAAAATTTTCTCTTTTATTGAGTATTGTTATCCAACTCAAGCCTGCTTGAAATGTTTCTAATACTAAAAACTCAAAGAAAGTTGAATCGTCATAAACAGGTTTTCCCCATTCTTCGTCGTGGTATTTTTGGTATAATTCTGATGAGGTACACCAAGAACATCTTATTTTGTTTTGAAGCATATAATACCATTTATAAGTTTAAAATAGGTACTATCTTGAAATCCAAATTTATTTTGGTTTAATTTTCATATATTTGTTTCAATTATAGAAAGCTCTT
>JAYVBR010000202.1:0-3459 GCA_043750395.1 Bacteroidota bacterium
AAAATCATTAATGGGAACACTTATTCAGATTGCACAACTCATTTTGTGCCTGTCATTTTTAGTAATACTTCACGAACTTGGTCATTTTTTACCAGCAAAATATTTCAAAACCAAAATAGATAAATTCTATTTATTCTTCGACCCTTGGTTTTCGTTATTCAAAACCAAAATTGGCGAAACCGAATATGGAATCGGTTGGTTGCCAATGGGCGGCTATGTCAAAATTGCTGGAATGATTGACGAGAGTATGGACAAAGAGCAATTAAAACAAGAACCACAACCTTGGGAATATCGAAGTAAACCACCGTATCAACGACTTATTATCATTTGTGGAGGCGTAATTGTAAATTTCTTTTTGGCTTGGTTTATTTACACAATGTTGTTGTTTAATAATGGTGATAATTATGTAGATAACACAAAATTTACTAATGGAATCGCAGTAGATTCAACAGGAAATCTTGTTGGATTGCAGTCTGGAGATAAAATATTAAAAGTAGATGGAAAAGTTCAAACTAAGTTTGACCAATTGCCATTAGAAATTTTATTTGGCGATAATGTAACCGTAAATCGTTCAGGAAAAGAAGTAACATTTGACTTGAACGACGAAGGAAAACGCGATGTAATTAAAAGTAAAGGTCAAGGTTTTTTGAATCCAAGAGTCGAAACCGTTGTTGATTCGGTAATGCCAAAATCGCCAGCTATGTTAGCCGGATTGATAAAAGGCGACAAAATTATTGGTTTAAACGGAACAAAAACAAAATTTTTTGATGAATTTGGAGTTGCTTTAAGCAAAGCCAAAAAAGATTCAATTGCTATTAATGTTTTACGAAACGGTCAAGAATTGACACTAAAAACTAAGGCTGATAAAGATGGAAAGATTGGTTTTTATCCAAGTATGGATTTATTAAAAAGTGCTATTGTGACTAAAAATCTGTCATTTGGAGAAGCAATTCCAGCAGGTTTTAATAAAACAATTACAACATTAACAGGACAAATAAAACAATTCAAACTTATTTTTAATACCAAAACCGAAGGTTATAAACAAGTTAGTGGACCACTTAGAATGTTTAAAATTTTTAAACCAACTTGGGATTGGACATTTTTCTGGAATTTCACAGCAATGTTTTCAATTTGGTTGGCATTCTTGAATATTTTACCTATTCCAGGTCTAGATGGTGGTCACGCAATGTTTATTTTGATTGAAGTAATTACAAGAAAAGCACCAACCGAAAAAACACTTGAAATTGCGCAAACCATTGGTGTTGTGATACTTTTGTCGTTAATGGCATTGGTTTTCGGAAACGATATTTGGCATATGATAATGGATAAGTAAAATATTTTGAAAAAAGTTGAAATTTTGTTTGCAACAACAAGAAATAATTATATCTTTGCACCGCTTTAAAAGTGAAAACACTTTCCTTCTTAGCTCAGTTGGTTAGAGCATCTGACTGTTAATCAGAGGGTCCTTGGTTCGAGCCCAAGAGAGGGAGCAAGCACCTAAAAGCCTTTACAGAAATGTAGAGGCTTTTTTTATGGCTTGTTGTGAAATTTGGCGAACATTTGGCGAACATTTTGAGTAGAAAAAAGAAAAACATAAGAAAATAAATAATCAATTTGTTTTCTTTTATTTGATTTTTAAAACCTAAAAATTATGGGAAATTATGTTTATTTTGTAGTTAGTTATTTATTTTTACTAATTGGAATTTATGTTTATGGTTTTGGTAGAATGTATTTTCAAATTTCACCAGTTGCAGTAAATTACTTTTTTGATGAAAAAATTGAATGGAATGCTACAGTAAATCCTCATAAAATAAAAGTATATTTTATATTATTCGTATTTCTAACTCTTTTTTAGATGAAAAAGTGATGAATTGATGACAACAGTAGTTTAGCCCTTGTTATTGCTAAGATTATTTTGTCATCAGTTTGTCATCAAAAATAAAAGTGATGACAAAAAGTGATGACAAATCAATAAAAGTGATGACAGTGATGACAAACTGATGACACGTTAAGTATTGATTTTATTATACCTCCAGCGGTTTGTCATCAATTCATCACTTTTTGCAACATTTTTAACCCCTAAAAAAAACAGTATGAATACCTCAAAAGCAAAAGAAATTTCGATAGTTAAAGTATTACAAAATTTAGGTTGTGAAGTGGTTAAAACCAACGGAGATGAATTATGGTTTTTAAGTCCTTTTCGCTTAGAGAAAACGCCTAGTTTTAAAGTAAATAGAAAAATGAATAAATGGTTTGACTTTGGAGAAAAATCGGCGGTAACGTTATAGATTTTGTTATTCAAAAGTTTGGATTTAATGTTTCGGAAGCATTAGAATATTTGAAAAAATTTGATGATTTTTCATTTCTTCATAAGCAAATTTTTGAAATTACAGACGAAAAAGAAAATATAGATCATATTGAAAAAATAATTCCAGTTCAGCATATTGCTTTAATCCAATATTTAAAAAGTAGAGGAATTACAAATTATGAAAAAGTTTCAAATTTAAAAGAAATTCATTATTCCATAAAAGATAAAAAATACTTTGCATTAGGATTTAGAAACGATTCAGGAGGTTTTGAAATTCGTTCAAAATTCGCTAAAATTTGTTTAGGCAAAAAGGACATTTCACATATAAAAAATGATAGTAAATGTCTTCGAATTTTTGAAGGCTTTTTTGATTATTTATCTTTTATTCAGAAGCAAAAAATTGGTGCTGATACCGATTATTTGATTTAGAATTCGGTTGCATTACTAAATAAAAATTTATCAATCTTAAATGATCATGAGTTGATAGAATTGTATTTAGACAATGACGATACTGGGGATAAATGGACAAAATTTATTTTAGATAAGTTTCATATTGTTATCAATTACCAAATAATTTGTAAGGGATTTAAAGATTACAATGAATGTTTTATGAATGAAAATTTAGAAAAAATAGAAGTTCCAAAAACAGTAATTCAAGATAATATTTAGAAACAAAAGTAAGTAGTGAAATTTGTGTAGAAATGAGTAGCAAGGTGGGGAAACCGATATACAATTCCGCTACGCTTAATTGTAAATCAGTTTCCCAACCTTGCCCTTCGGGGACTCTGCGAGGCTGAAAAAACAGAAACTTCGTTTCAGTTTTTTTGGTGTAAAAAATTGACAAAAATGGAATATAAAAAAAATGAAAAAAATCTTCTGTCAGTTAGATTCCTAATCCGAATGACCGAAAAGGAAAAAGAAACTTTGGTAAAAAAAGCACTAGGTTTAAAAATTTCACAAGCCGAATTTATGCGTAAAAGTTTAATGACTTTGGAAGAAGAAAATTTTATAAACCCGAATCAAATCAAATCGATTTTGTCTAGAGCAGAATATAATTTGCTTTTAAATATTGCAAATAATTTGAATCAAAATACAAAGTTTGCAAACACAAATAAAATCCTTCACGATAATTTAGATGAAGCAATAAATCA
>JAYVBR010000203.1:0-8012 GCA_043750395.1 Bacteroidota bacterium
ACCTATTCATCATTGTTTATTGCAACTCCGGTTCTTGTTGATACTTTCTCAGCAGCTGATAAAGCAGAAGTTGAACACCTACATAATGATTAATTAAATAAAAAATGTTATATTTATGATGCCCGAGTTTCTTCGGGCATTTTTTTTGCTTATTATTTAACACAAAAATAATTCAAATTTATTATGCGTGCATAGTATTTTTGTTTATCTTTGAATTTGTTACAGAAAAATTATGAAAGAAAAAACAATCGATTATGTTTTAAGAGCAACTTGGCAAGCCGTTTCAAGAATGTATAACGAAGAAGCATCTAAATATGACGGATCAATGTCTGTTGGTTTTACGTTATTAAGTATCGAAAAAGAAGGCGGAACACCATCAACAACATTAGGTCCAAAAATGGGAATGGAAGCTACATCGCTTACCAGAACATTAAAATCAATGGAAGAAAAAGGGTTAATTTATAGAGAACCAAACCCAAATGATGGTCGAGGCGTTTTAATTTTCTTAACTGAATACGGCAAAGAAAAAAGAGAATTGTCAAAAAATACAGTAATCAAATTCAACGAAAGTATTAAAAATAATGTTTCTGCAGAAAAACTTAGAAACTTTATGGAAGTTTCTGAAACAATTACAGATTTAATTTCCGAAAAACAAATATTCAATACATTAGAATTAAACTTCTAAAACTATACCTATTATATGAAAAGAATTATTAAAAAAGTAGCTGTAATTGGATCTGGAATTATGGGTTCAGGAATTGCTTGTCATTTTGCCAATATTGGCGTCGAAGTTTTACTTTTAGACATTGTTCCAAAAGAACCAAACGAAGCCGAACTAAAAAAAGGTTTGACTATCGAGAGTAAAATAGTTAGAAACCGTTTGGTAAACGACAGTTTGGCTGCTGCATTAAAATCAAAACCTTCTCCTATATATAACGTGAAATTTGCAAACCGCATTACAACAGGAAACACAACCGACGATATGGCTAAAATTGCCAATGTTGATTGGATTATCGAAGTCGTTGTTGAGCGTTTGGATATCAAGAAACTCGTTTTCGAGCAAGTAGAAAAATTTCGCAAACCAGGAACATTAATCACATCGAATACATCGGGAATTCCGATTAAATTTATGTCAGAAGGACGAAGCGAAGATTTCCAAAAACATTTTTGCGGAACTCACTTTTTCAATCCAGCGCGTTATTTAAAACTTTTCGAAATTATACCTGGGCCACAAACATCATTAGAAGTTTTAGATTTCTTGACAGTTTATGGTGAAAAATTCTTAGGAAAAACCTCAGTTTTAGCCAAAGATACACCTGCATTCATTGGAAATAGAGTTGGAATCTACGGAATTCAATCACTTTTTCATTTGGTAAAAGAATTAGGATTGACAATTGAAGAAGTCGATAAACTAACTGGTCCAGTAATTGGTCGCCCAAAATCTGCAACTTTCCGAACTGTTGATGTTGTTGGACTAGATACTTTGGTTCACGTTGCCAACGGAATTTATGAAAATTGCCCAACCGACGAGCAACACCAATTATTCAAATTGCCTGATTTTGTCAATAAAATGATAGAAAACAAATGGTTGGGAAGCAAAACAAATCAAGGTTTCTATAAAAAAGAAGGAAAAGATATTTTATCTTTAGATTTAGATACTTTAGAATATCGCGCAGCCAAAAAAGCTTCTTTTGCAACTCTTGAACTCACAAAAACAATCGATAAACCTATTGATCGTTTCAAAGTTCTAGTAAAAGGAAAAGATAAAGCTGGCGAATTTTACCGCAAATCGTTCTCTGGAATGTTTGCTTATGTATCCAATAGAATTCCTGAAATCTCAGACGAATTATACAAGATTGACGATGCCATGAAAGCTGGTTTCGGTTGGGAAAATGGTCCTTTCGAAATTTGGGACGCCATTGGTGTCGAAAAAGGAATCGAAATCATGAAAGCCGAAGGTTTAATTCCTGCAAATTGGGTTACCGATATGTTGGCTTCTGGAAATACTAGTTTTTATTCTGTAAAAGAAGGAGCAACTTATTTTTATAATATTTCAACCAAATCGCAAACAAAAGTTCCTGGTCAAGATTCATTTATCATCTTAAACAACATACGCGAAAGCAAAAAATTGTGGAGCAATAGCGGTGCCATTATACAAGATTTAGGCGACGGAATTCTTAATTTAGAGTTTCAATCCAAAATGAATACTATTGGTGGCGATGTTTTAGCTGCAATTAACAAAGCAATTGACTTGGCAGAAACACAATACCAAGGGTTAGTTATTGGCAATAAAGCAGCCAATTTCTCTGTAGGTGCCAATATCGGAATGATATTTATGATGGCAGTCGAACAAGAATACGACGAATTAAATATGGCTATCAAAATGTTTCAAGACACAATGATGCGCGTTCGATATTCTGGAATTCCAGTAATTGTTGCACCTCACGGAATGACATTTGGTGGTGGTTGCGAAATGAGTTTGCACGCCGATAAAGTTGTTGCAGCCACAGAAACTTATATGGGATTGGTAGAATTCGGTGTTGGAGTGATTCCCGGTGGTGGTGGTTCGAAAGAATTGGCATTGCGTGCAGCCGATTTATTTCGTAAAAACGATGTAGAATTAAATGTGTTACAAGAATATTTTATGACAATTGCAATGGCAAAAGTTTCAACATCGGCTTATGAAGCATTCGATTTAGGATTATTGCAACACGGAAAAGACGTTGTTGTCGTAAACAAAGACCGTCAAATTACGGAAGCCAAAAAACACGCGTTGCTTATGGCAGAAGCAGGTTATACTAAACCAATTCAACGTAAAGATGTGAAAGTTTTAGGAAAACAAGCCCTCGGAATGTTTCTTGTGGGGACAAACCAAATGGTGGCTGGAAAATACATATCTGAACACGATTTGAAAATTGCAAATAAACTGGCCTATGTTATGGCTGGTGGCGATTTATCTGAACATACATTGGTCTCAGAACAATATTTATTGGATATTGAACGTGAAGCATTTTTGAGTTTGTGTACAGAAAGAAAAACTCTGGAACGTATTCAGTTTATGCTTACAAAGGGAAAGCCATTGAGAAACTAGCGTTCAGCGAAGTCTCAGACTTCGTGGAAGTGTCTAGCGGTCTCTGACCGCCTAAAAATGTAGTTCGGAGAACTTCAAACACACCTACAAAGTCGGAGACTTTGCAGAACAAAACACAATTATAGTTTAAAATACATAACAATTTATAAAATTTGTAATGAAAACAGCATACATAGTAAAAGCATACCGCACAGCCGTTGGTAAAGCACCAAAAGGATTATTCCGTTTCAAAAGACCTGATGAATTAGCAGCAGAAACCATCGAATATATGATGGCTCAATTGCCAAATTTTGACAAAACACGTATCGATGATGTTATGGTAGGAAACGCCATGCCAGAAGCCGAGCAAGGATTAAACGTAGGTCGTTTAATATCCTTAATGGGATTAAAAGTCGATGATGTTCCGGGCGTAACTGTCAATAGATATTGCGCTTCGGGATTAGAAACTATCGGAATGGCAACTGCCAAAATCCAATCAGGAATGGCACATTGCATCATTGCTGGTGGAGCCGAAAGTATGAGTTTTATTCCAATGGGTGGCTACAAACCAACCCCCGATTATGCGGTGGCAAAAGCAGGAAACGAAGATTATTATTGGGGAATGGGTTTAACATCAGAAGCCGTGGCAAAACAATTCAATATTTCTCGTGCCGATCAAGATGAGTTTGCATTCAATTCGCACAACAAAGCATTGAAAGCACAAGCCGATGGTAAATTCGATTCTCAAATTGTTCCAATTACGGTTGAGCAAACTTTCATTAATGAAAATGGTAAAAAAGAAACTAAATCTTATGTTGTAAACAAAGATGAAGGTCCAAGATTTGGAACTTCGCTTGAAGGATTAGCCAATTTGAAACCTGTTTTTGCAGCCGATGGATCTGTAACAGCAGGAAATTCTTCACAAATGAGTGATGGCGCAGCATTTGTTTTGGTTATGAGCGAAGAAATGGTAAAAGAATTAAATTTAGAACCAATTGCTCGATTAGTAAATTTTGCATCTGCAGGAGTTGAACCAAGAATTATGGGAATTGGCCCAGTAAAAGCCATTCCAAAAGTATTGAAACAAGCAGGATTAACATTAAAAGATATTGATTTGATAGAATTAAACGAAGCATTTGCCTCACAAGCATTAGCAGTTACTAGAGAACTAGGTTTAAATCCTGATATTATCAATGTAAATGGTGGCGCAATAGCTCTCGGACACCCATTAGGTTGTACAGGAGCAAAACTATCTGTTCAATTATTTGAAGAAATGAGATTGAGAAATGCCAAATACGGAATCGTTTCAATGTGTGTTGGAACAGGTCAAGGAACGGCTGGGGTTTATGAATTGATGTAAAAGTTAAGCGAAGTCTCAGACTTCGTGATTGTATTAACGGTATTTGACCGAAAATTATAAAAATTATTAAATTAAAAATTATGGAAGTTTTAGACGTCGTTCAAGCAAAAAAAGTCATCACAAGAGGCGGACAGTTCCTCGTAAAAGAAACAAAATCAGAAAACATTTTTACTGTTGATGATTTTACCGAAGAACAAATTATGATGCGTGATTCTGTAAAAGAATTCGCAGACAAAGAGTTGTGGGCACACAAAGACAAATTCGAGAAAAAAGATTACGCTTACACAGAAGCTTGCATGAAAAAAGCAGGAGAAATGGGACTTCTTGGAGTTGCTGTTCCTGAAGAATACGGCGGATTAGGAATGGGATTCGTATCAACAATGTTGGTTTGCGATTATATTTCGGGGGCTACAGGTTCGTTTTCGACGGCTTTTGGAGCGCATACTGGAATTGGAACTATGCCAATTACATTGTACGGAAACGAAGAACAAAAGAAAAAATATGTCCCAAAATTGGCTTCTGGCGAATGGTTTGGAGCTTATTGTTTAACAGAACCAGGCGCAGGATCTGATGCCAATTCTGGAAAAACTAAAGCAGTTTTATCAGAAGACGGAAAATATTACAGCATTACAGGACAAAAAATGTGGATTTCGAATGCTGGATTTTGCTCGGTATTTATAGTATTTGCAAGAATTGGAGATGATAAAAACATTACTGGTTTTATTGTAGAAAATGACGCAACAAACGGAATTACAATGAACGAAGAAGAGCACAAACTAGGAATTCGTGCTTCTTCAACGCGTCAAGTTTTCTTTAATGAAACTAGAGTTCCTGTTGAAAATATGCTTTCTGAAAGAGAAAACGGTTTCAAAATCGCTATGAATTCTTTGAATGTTGGTCGTATTAAACTAGCTGGTGCTTGTTTGGATGCTCAAAGAAGAATTATTTCGAATGCTGTTAAATATTCAAATGATAGAGTTCAGTTTAATGTTGCAATCTCAACATTTGGAGCAATCAGAATGAAATTAGCAGAAATGGCAACCAATTGTTATGCTGGCGAAAGTGCTTCGTACAGAGCCGCAAAAGATATTGAAGATAGAGTAAATGCTCGTGTTGCCGAAGGAAATTCGCATCAAGAAGCCGAATTAAAAGGTGTAGAAGAATTCGCAATAGAGTGTTCTATTTTAAAAGTTGCAGTTTCAGAAGATGTTCAAAATTGTGCTGATGAAGGTATCCAAATTCTTGGTGGAATGGGATTTTCGGAAGATACTCCAATGGAATCGGCTTGGCGCGATGCTCGTATTGCAAGAATTTATGAAGGCACGAACGAAATCAATAGAATGCTTTCTGTTGGAATGTTAATCAAAAAAGCGATGAAAGGTCACGTTGATTTGCTTGGACCAGCATCTAAAGTTCAAGAAGAATTAATGGGAATTCCATCATTTGAAACACCTGACTTTTCGGTTTTATTCGCTGAAGAAAAGTCGATTATTGCCAATTTGAAAAAAGCATTTTTGATGGTTGCTGGAGGAGCAGTTCAAAAATTTGGACCCGATTTAGATTCTCGTCAAATGCTATTGATGGCAGCTGCAGATATGTTAATAGAAATTTATATGGCAGAAAGCACAATCTTAAGAACTGAGAAATTGGTAAACTCAAAAGGCGAAGACAAAGCAGTTGAACAAATTGCAATGGCAAAATTATACTTGTACCACGCAGTTGATATTTGCGCTCAAAAAGGTAAAGAAAGTATTATCTCATTTGCAGAAGGCGACGAACAACGTATGATGCTTATGGGATTGCGCCGTTTTACAAAATATGTAAATATGCCAAATGTTGTTGGTTTAAGAGAAACCATTACTAGCAAATTGGTTGCAGAAAATGATTATTGTTTTTAGAAAATAATTATTTAAAAAATTAAAAAACCATTTCAAATTTAATTTGAAATGGTTTTTTTGATTTTTTCTTAATTATTATTGGTTATGTTTTATACCATTTATACGTTTAAAATAGTCTAAAGAAACTTAATTATTTTTTGTCAAGACAATGATAAAAAATATTGCATAGTCTTTGTTACGAAAGATTTTTTTGAAGTAAGATTGGCGAAAAAGAAAAAGTTTATTGGGCTCATATCTTTGTATTCGATACAAATTTAAGAAATTAGTATCTTTGAAATATTAATAATTGATAACAAAACAAAGTTGCATAATCGTTATTGGGCCAGATACATTTTAATGATATCGAAAAATAGG
Organism: Bacteroidota bacterium; assembly: GCA_043750395.1. Lineage (GTDB taxonomy): Bacteria > Bacteroidota > Bacteroidia > Flavobacteriales > Flavobacteriaceae > Flavobacterium. Next base: position 6,683 of record JAYVBR010000203.1, read on the forward strand.
AAGATCAACTTTGTTTTTATTACATAAGAGCCACAATAAGTACTTAAGCACTATTCTTTTAGTTTAGATGTTGTATAAAAAATGAGCAAAGGCGTATGCAATATTTTGTTATCGTAAAAACAAAGAAATTATGAATATAAAGTATTCGATTGGACTAGACATTGCTAGTAATAAAATTGACATTTGTATGTCAGTAATTGACAGCAATCAAAGTGTTAAAGTTGTGTCAAGTAAGTCATTTTTAAACACTTTAAATGGATTTAAAGACATGGAACAGTGGATTATTAAAAACCACAAGGAGAAAGAGGTTCAATTGGTTTTGTGCATGGAAGCCACTGGTGTTTATCACGAGAATTGCGCTTTATTTTTTTCTGAAAGAAAATATAAGACTTCCATTATTTTACCAAACAAGGCGAAACATTATTTAATTTCTTTGGGTTTAAAGTCTAAGAATGACAGTATTGATGCTAGAGGATTGTCAAAAATGGGTGCTGAACAATGCTTAGAATTATGGCAACCAATGGGTAAGTTTTTTTATGAACTACGTCAATATACGCGTCAGTATCAAAATTTACAAGAGCAAAAAACAGTTTTTAATAATCAGCTTCATGCTTTGGAACATGCCATGTACAAAAGTAAAAAGATGATTAAACAACAACAAGACACCATTAAATTGTTTGACAAACAACTTAAAGAACTTGAAAAATTGATGAAAAATCTAATCGATTCAGATCTTGTAATAAAACAAAAAGTAGCTAATATTTGTGAAATAAAAGGAATTGGAATCCTTACAGCATCGACAATTTTAGCAGAAACAAATGGATTTGAATTGTTTAAAAATTATAAACAATTAGTCTCTTATGCAGGATTTGATGTTGTTGAAAGAGAATCAGGAACCAGTACAGGAAAGACAAAAATATCTAAAAAAGGAAATGGACATATACGACGTGCGATGTATATGCCAGCTTTTGTAGCTGTTAGACATAATGAAAAACCAGCTGTAGATTTATATAATCGTACCATTGAAAAACATGGTATTAAAATGAAAAGTTACGTAGCTGTGCAAAAAAAGCTATTAGTTTTAGTATATCATATTTGGAAGAAAAATGAAAAGTATGATCCAAATTATAAAGAAAAATTAAACCAACATAAAGAAAATATTCTATCACTTTTACAGGATAATTGTACAGAAAAAGATAGCCCCAATCAAGTTGAGGCTACACCAGATAAACAGACCATTTTTGAAAATGAAGAGCTTTCTATAATTGAAACAAATATATGAAAATTAAACCAAAATAAATTTGGATTTCAAGATAGTACCTATTTTAAA
>JAYVBR010000204.1:0-3446 GCA_043750395.1 Bacteroidota bacterium
TTACAACAAAAGTTAAAAATTTATCAATTAAAACAGTAGCTTTTTTTAATAATCGTTTTTGGAACGAAGAGAAATTTATTTACTTGCCAAAAATAAAAATTGGCATCACTTTCAAAAAAACACCTAAATTCAGAACTTAATTCGAATTTGGGAGTTTAGTATTTTAAAAATAGTTTTATTTTTCGAGAAAAATCAATTCTAATTCTTTGATTGATTTAAAATCACCATCAGATGTAATAAAAGGTAGTTCTAAATATATTGCTGTTGCCGCAATTATGGCATCTGCAAGTTTAAGTTTGTATTTTTGTTTTAGGTCGATTGCAAGATATTTAATTTCTTGGTTTAATTCTATAATCTGGCAATCATCTAATAAAGATTTCATATTAGACTTATGACCTTTAGAAATACTAAAAACACCAAGCAATTCCATTTTTGTGATAAAAGAAACATTAATTTTAACATCTAAAAAAGGCTCAACCCAATATTTTTGATGCGTCAAGTGAATAATAAAATTGGTATCAACCAAGTATTTAGTTCCACTCATCTCTCAATTTTCTTTGGATTTCTACTGCATCTCCATCCAACGGAAACTTTCCAAAATATTCCCTCAAACCAACTTTCTTTTTCTTTGGTTTTAATTTTGCCAATTGTTTTTCAACCTCTTCTTTTGTGGCTCCTTTTTTTATTGTGATTACCATCTTCAAATAAATTATAATTTATGTAAATATAAGAATTATTCCAATTCAAAAATAAAAAATCCCAATTCAAGTAAATGAATTGGGATTTATTTTGATATAATATTTTTGTTAAAGTTTTGAACTTTGACAAAGATATTTAAAAGCTACTCCGCAGATTTCGGTGTAATTTTATTCCCTTTTCTTGGTGGTAAAAGCACGAACTTTTTTTTGAAACTTTCTTTCAAGAGTGTTTACTTTACATTTGAATAAATTATAATGAATAAATAAAACATTAAATTTTATAATTTTTCTAAAAATAATTTCACTAAATAAATTATTTACAAGCACTTTTAGCTAAAATATCTAAAATTTTAAATTGATCTTCTCGAGTATGTCTATCAAATTTAATATTATCGATTTCTTTGTCTAAATTGCATTTACCTTTAAACATTTCTTTAACCATATTTTTAGCAATTTTCCCTCTACCAACTTCAATAGCAATACCAGCGTTACTCCTAAAAAAACCAACAAATGCTACCTTTTCCATTTTGGAACGATAGTAATACCAAGTTTCTCCAAAACTTTGATACGTATTTGTACCAGCTCTTGTGAGTCTTGTGGCAGATGTAGTAACATATAAAGAATAATTTCCTTGACTGCTCAAGAAGTATAACCAAAATTTATTCTCAAGATACTTAAATTTCATAAAGCCAATACTCCAAATATTAAGCCTTTCACTTATATAAACTGCATTATTTTTATCTTTAAATTCAATTTTTTTTAAATCATCAGATAGTATTTTTTCTTTTTTACCATCTATTAATAATTTAAATTTAACTTTTTTATCTTCTGAATCAACTAGTTCTGCAAATCCAGTTTTTTTACTCCCGTCATTAAAATACAAAGTAGCAGAAATATATTCGGCCTTCATTACTGATATAGAAAGACAAAAAATAAGTATTAATATTTTTTTCATTTTGTTTTTTATGTTAAATGATTTATTAAAATAATTATAAAACAGATTAATTTTTAAAACTGAAAATTTACATCAAATGTTATAAATTAATTGTTTTATTCTAAGTCTACCAACTAAATATAAAATTTATTTTCAATTATTGTTTTTAAAATTCTAAATAAAAAAACTCGTTTGTTAAAACAAACGAGTTTTTTAAAAATTTAATTACTCCGCAGATTTCGGAGTAATTTTATTTTCTTCTCTTGGAGGACGTTGCAAAAGTGCTTTTCTAGACACTTTTTCTTTTCTAGTTTTTGGGTCTAAACCAAGATATTTCACTTGAAAAACATCGCCCATATTTACAACATCGGAAACATTTTCTGTTCTTTCCCAAGCAAGTTCAGAAACGTGTAATAAAACTTCGTTTCCTGGCGCATCAGTATATTCTACAACGGCTCCAAAATCTAGCATTTTTATTACTTTCACTTCATAAGCTTCGCCCATTTGTGGTTTGAAAATGATAGAGTCAATTTTTGCTAATACTTTAGCAATTCCGTCTGGATCAGTTCCAAGAATTTCTACAATTCCCATATCGTTTTCTTCGTTGATAACGATTGTACAGCCTGTTGCTTTTTGCAATTCTTGAATTACTTTTCCACCAGGTCCGATTAAAGCACCAATAAAGTTTCCAGGAATTGTTCTCATTAAAATTTTCGGAGCATAAGCTTTAACATCTGCTTTTGGAGCAGCTAAAGTTTCGTTAAGTATATTCAAAATATGCAAACGACCATCACGAGCTTGCGCTAATGCGGCTTCCATAATTTCGTATTTTAATCCGTCAATTTTGATGTCCATTTGACAAGCAGTAATTCCTTCTGAAGTTCCAGTTACTTTGAAATCCATATCGCCTAAATGATCTTCATCACCTAAAATATCAGATAAAACTGCATAACGATCTTCGTCAGTAATCAATCCCATTGCAATTCCAGAAACTGGTCTAATCATTTGAATACCAGCATCCATCAACGATAACGTTCCAGCACAAACTGTTGCCATTGAAGACGAACCGTTAGATTCTAGTACTTCTGAAACTACACGAATTGTATAAGGACAATCTGCAGGAATCATATTTTTTAAAGCACGTTGTGCCAAGTTTCCGTGACCAACTTCACGACGAGAAGTTCCTCTTAACGGACGCGCTTCTCCTGTTGAAAATGGTGGAAAATTATAATGTAAATAGAATTTTTCTTCGCCTTGTTCTGATGGTGAATCAATTTGGTTGGCTTCTCTAGAGGTTCCTAAAGTAGCTGTTGCCAATGCTTGCGTTTCTCCACGTGTGAACAGTGCCGAACCGTGAACTGATGGCAAATAATCTACTTCACACCAAATTGGTCTTATTTCGGTAGTTTTTCTACCGTCTAAACGTGTTCCTAAATCAAGAGTTACGTTACGAACTGCTTCTTTATTAACTTTATAGAAATATTTAGAAACCAAATCGCCGTTTTCTGCCAATTCTTCTTCTGTAAACAATGCTTTTACTTCGTCTCTAACTTCTGAAAAAGATGCCGAACGTTCTTTTTTAGCAGAACCTTTTTGAGCAATTGCATAGATTTTATCATATGCATAAGCTTTTACTTTTGCGTGAATGCTTTCATCTGATTTTTCTTTGTCATATTCACGAATTTCTTTTTTACCAAATGCAGCTTGCAAACGTTCTTGAGCAGCAATTTGTTTTTTGATGTGTTCATGAGCAAATTTAATAGCCTCTACCATTTCGGCTTCAGAAATTTCTTTCATTTCGCCTTCTACCATTG
>JAYVBR010000205.1:0-3446 GCA_043750395.1 Bacteroidota bacterium
CGCTAAATTAGCGTCATCTGCGTTCAAAAAAAATGAAGATAGAAAACATCAATACACTAGCCGAATTAAAAGCATCAGGTTACAAGTCAATAAGCATTAAAGACGAATTAAGAAACAATCTTCGTGCAAAAATAAAATCAGGAAAACCAGTTTTCGAAGGTGTTCACGGTTTCGAAAATACGGTAATTCCAGAATTAGAACGCGCCATTCTATCACGACACAATATCAATTTACTTGGTTTACGTGGACAAGCAAAAACACGTCTGGCTCGAAAAATGATTGAATTGCTTGACGATTATATGCCAATTGTTGCAGGTTCAGAAATCAACGACGATCCATTAAATCCAATTTCAAGATTTGCCAAAGATTTAATTGCCGAAAAAGGCGATGCAACACCAATTTCTTGGGTGCATAGAAACGAGCGTTTTTCTGAAAAACTAGCCACGCCAGACGTAACAGTTGCCGATTTGATTGGTGATGTAGATCCAATAAAAGCAGCAAATTTAAAATTATCTTATGCCGACGAACGAGTAATTCATTTCGGAATGATTCCTCGTGCCAATCGTTGCATATTCGTAATTAACGAACTACCCGATTTGCAAGCTCGAATTCAAGTTTCGTTATTCAATATTTTACAAGAAGGCGACATTCAAATTCGTGGTTTCAAATTGAGAATGCCACTCGATATGCAATTTATTTTTACTGCCAATCCAGAAGATTACACCAATCGTGGCAGTATTGTAACACCATTAAAAGACAGAATTGGTTCGCAAATATTAACACATTATCCTGATTCTATTGAAGTTGCAAGAACAATTACACAACAAGAAGCCAAGTTAGACCAACATCAAACCGATTTAGTTTATGTGCCAAGTCTTGCCAAAGATTTGTTGGAACAAATAAGTTTTGAGGCTAGAGACAGTGAATTTATTGACAATAAGTCAGGGGTTTCGGCACGTTTGAGTATTACTGCTTACGAAAATTTATTAAGCACAGCCGAACGACGTGCATTAAAATCAGGTTCGGATAAGACGACTTTGAGATTATCCGATTTTATGGGAATTATTCCATCAATAACCGGAAAAGTCGAATTGGTTTACGAAGGCGAACAAGAAGGAGCAGCAGTTGTTGCGCAACATTTAATAGGCGATTCGATTCATACTTTTTTTCCAGCCTATTTCCCAAAAATAGAAAAGTTAGAAAAACTTGATGAAAAAACTGCTTTTTCTGATGTAATCGAATGGTTTTTTACATCAGGATTTGAACTTTTAGATGATTGTTCAGACGAAGATTACAAATCGATTTTGGATGATGTTGCACCGTTAGAAATTTTAATCAAAAAATACCAACCAGAAACATTGCAAGAAGACAAATATTTCTTGAAAGAATTTATACTTTGGGGTTTGGTAGAATATGATAAATTAAGCAAAGATCGTTTCGAAAATGGTTATCAATTCAAAGATCCTTTTGGGAGTTATATTAGTAAACTTTAACAAATTCAATGACTACACAAATTGCAATGGCAATTTCAATATAAAAATATAAAATTAATTTGTTTAAGCCAAATCCAAATTCATTCAAGAAAACTTTTTGTGTTTTTCAAGAAGTAACATTTGATGCAATAAAAGATTTAAAACCAAGTTACGAAAGCGAGGCAGGAAGCAAATATTTTTATAACGAATTTGGAATGTATAGGTTATCAAATCATTGGGGAAGATTGGCAAATTCAAAATGGCGATTAATTCCTTTAGAAATTGAAACTGATTCTAAATTCAAATTGGGTTTTGCCAAATACGAAAGTTTTTTTCCTGATAATGATTTTGATGCGATTTATTATTTAGAATATAATTCAGATAAAAAAACCATTAATTACAATCACAAGAATAATCCCGAATTTGATGGAAATGCTATTCTTAGAACAACATTAGAAACCCGAAAACGAATCAAACAAGCCAGAAATATTGTAACTTTGACGAGTTGGGCTAAATATTACGAAACTGATATTGATTTGTTAAGAATTAAAATTATCAATGAATTGATTTTTACAAATAAAACGCTTGATGAAATAAAACGAAATTTAGTTTATTAAAACATGTTAGGAATTCAAGTTCATTAAATTTTTATGAATTTGATAAATATATTTAGAAGATGAGCAGAAATACCGAAGCCAATATCAAGAAACACAACGATAAATTGCATAAAGCACAAGATAAAGCTAAAGCAAAAGTTGTTGAAAGAAAAGAAAAATTGAAAGCAATCGCCAAAAAATTCAATGACGAAACGCTAACAAATAAAGTTAGTCAAGAAACAGAAGGATTGAGTAGCGTTCAATCTTCCTTTAAAAAACAAACAGAATAACAGATTAAAATGGAAAATAAATTTGCCGATTTAAAACTACAAACCCAAGAAATAATTGATTTTATTGCTTCTAAAAATTATTCAGAAGCCAATTTCAAACTAGCAGAAGTAAGCGAATTGCTCGACGAATTATTCGATTTTTCTGATGATGATGCCGATTTAGTTGAAATTTCTAAATATCAAGTCTTATTGAATCAATTGCATCAAAAAATAAATTCTGCCAATCAATAATTAATTTAATTTTGAAAAATTGTCATTGTTGTTCCAATGAAATTTTCGAAAAATATTGTGAACTTTTTATTTTAGGAAATAAGATTCCTAAAACCGGTTTGCAATAAATGTGTTCAAGATATTCGGCTTATGCAATTCAAAATGCTGATTATTTATTGGCTACAACTCATATTTCCGAAAGAAAATATTATTCTAAAATTGAAATTCTTGATTGGGCAACATCTAATTCTTGGCAAAAACTAGAAATTATACCATTTATACCTTTAAAATAGTCTAAAGAAACTTAATTATTTTTGTCAAGACAATGATAAAAAATATTGCATAGCCTTTGTTACGGAAGATTTTTTGAAGTAAGATTGGCGAAAAAGAAAAAGTTTATTGGGTTATTTTAAACGTATAAATGGTATTATTTCATTTTCGGAAAATAAAGTTGAGTTTAAAGCTTATTATTTAGATTCGAATAAAAAATTAAATATTCATCACGAATATTCGAATTTTAAACGTGAAGATGGTTTTTGGTTTTATTTTGATGGAAAATTTGCTTAGATTTTTAACTATTTAAAAGAATATTTTATTCCTAATGTTGGAATTATTGTAAAATAGTTTTCTTTAATTGACACTACTTCTTTCGGTAAAGGGATATCGCCGTTACCTTGACTGAAAATTCCAGAAAAAATGACTGGATCTTTAAGAATAGAATATTGAGTTTTTAAACTAAAATTAATTCCAATATTTTTATAAAAATAAAATGTATTTTCTAAATTAAATTGAATTACTTGATTAATATAGTCTTTTTCTGAAATATTTACAGAACCAAAAGGTTCATAATAGGCGTAAAGAAAACTATAATCTCCTCT
>JAYVBR010000206.1:0-7996 GCA_043750395.1 Bacteroidota bacterium
AAAGTTAAAATTCCGTTGCTAGAAATTGTTTTTTCTGTTTTACAAATAATATCTGTTAAAGTCGGAGTAGTCACAAAAATTTTGGTTTGACCATATTCTCGAACCCAATTGCAAGAAGAATTGTCTTTTAAAATCAAAAAACCATCTTCGATTTTTATTTCAATATTATCTATTAAATTCTCGCCTGTTTTGACTTCAATTTTTTGTGTTTTACCTTGCGTAATAATTAAATTTAATCCTTTGTAAACTTTTATTTTATCGAAATTGGCAACCGAATATTCTTTTGTAACTTCATTTCCAGCACTTTCTATGCAATCGCTAGGCTTGGAACAGCCAAGAACAAAAATTAAAAATAAAATTATTATTTTTTTCATTTGATGAAAATTAAAATCTGGTTCCAACTACAAACTCAAATGCTTCGGCAAGAAAACCGTGAGTTTTTAATGAAAATCCCGTAAAAATTTTGGGTACTACATAATATTTTATTCCAATTCGATCATAAACTGGAATATCAAATTTGAATGGTTGATAAACATAATAACCAACTTGTGCTTCAAATGACATTCTATTTATAAACATTTCGTATCCAACAAACAAACCCACTTTTTTGTAATCGGTATTTGGGTCAATATTTTTACCTGGATAAGCTACTGATTGAAATTTAATAAATTTTTTGGCATAATTAGAGAAAAAAACTTCGCCTCCTAATTGAAAAGCACTTTTTCTACTTATTCGTTTATCTACATAAAAACCAATATGATAAAACGGATATTGCCCAGAATTAATTACAGAACTTTCGTTTAAACCTGAGCGCAAAACAAAATTATATTTAATCGGTTCTTCAAAATTTGCTTTAACCTTTGTAGAATCGATTTCAAATTTTTGTGGTTTGTTAAAGTTATAATTCAACCCCAAATTTATATTAAATGTATTAATTCCTGAATTTGGAGCTTTGAATCTTCCGCTTGAATAGTGCGTAAAAATAAATCCAGCTTGCAATCCAAAATTTTCAAAAAGTTGCTCTTTTTTGTATTGCAAACTCAAATTAATATTGGCAATAATTGGTGAACCAAAAGCTTTGTTTTTGTTATTGGTTTCCTTATCATAAGGTTTTGTGATGTACGAAATTCCTTGTCCAACGTCTAAAGATAACCGTCTTTTCAAAAAATAGAAGTTGTAATGCGCACCTATTGAATAATTTTTTCCTAAAAACGTATTTTTAAAATCTTGGTATAAAAAATAAGCTCCGTAATCAGGATAATTAAATGCACGTTGCCATTCTTCTTTTCCGAAAGTTTTTCTCGAAAAAGTCAACAAAAATCCCTCAGGATGTCCTGTTAGCGAGGCAACATCTTTAGAATGAATAAGCACATTTCCGGTCAAAAAACTAGCTTCGATAGCAGTTGTTTCACTTTTTTCTTGAGCAAATACAAATGTTGTAAAAATTAAAATTAATTGATAAAGATGCTTCATTTTCTAAATTGAAATCATTGCAAATATAAATGAAAATATTTTTATTATGCTAAACCGAATTATCGTCATTACATTATTTAATTTTAACCTCAGCTTCTTTATCAAAGTTCAAAATTTTGACAAAGATTTCTTCAATAATAAATCTTAGGTTCGATATAATACCTAGCAAGTTTTAAAATTGGTTAGGATAATAATTATTAAATTTAAAAAACTTCTTTTGCAATCGCTTTGATATTATCGGGTTTTCCCATTGAATAATAATGCAATGCCGAAAATCCAGCAGCAACAATTTCTTTGCTTTGTTGAATGCACCATTCAATTCCAATTTGTTTAACTGCATCATTATCTTTTGCTTTTACTATTTCCATAATCAAATCATCGGGTAATTCCAAACTAAACCTGTGCGGAATCAAGTTTAATTGCTTTTTTGTAGCAATTGGCTTTAATCCCGGAATTATAGGAATTGTAATCCCAGCAGCACGACATTTATCGACAAATGCAAAAAACTTTTTATTGTCAAAAAACATTTGAGTAATAACATAGTCTGCACCGTTTTTAATTTTTTGTTTCAAGAAGTGAATGTCTGAATCCAGACTTGGTGCTTCCATATGCTTCTCAGGATAACCAGTAACTCCAATACAAAAATTGGTTTTTGATGAATTTTGTAAATCTTCATCAAGGTAAATTCCTTTGTTGAGATTTGCAATTTGTAGCACTAAATCGGTTGCATATTCATTTCCATTTTTTTCTGGTTTGAAGTATGTTTCGGTTTTTAGCGCATCGCCACGCATGGCAACTACGTTTTCTATTCCAAGAAAGTCAAGGTCAATTAAAAGATTTTCGGTATCTTCTCGATTAAATCCGCCACAAAGAATATGCGGAATAGCATCAACTGGATATTTATTTTGGATTGCTGCACAAATTCCAACGGTTCCTGGTCGTTTTTTAACAATTTTCTTTTCTAATAATCCGCTTGGTAATTCTTTATATTCGTATTCCTCACGATGATAGGTTACATCAATAAATGGTGGATTGAAATCCATCAATGGATCGATTCCGTCAAAAATAGATTGAATATTTTGTCCTTTTAAGGGTGGTAATATTTCGAAAGAAAAAATTGGTTTTCCGTTTGCGTTTTCTATATGTTGTGTTACTTTCATTTTTTTAGTTTCAAGTTTCGAGTTTCAGGTTTCAAGTTTATTGAGCAACTTGGAACCTGAAACTTGAAACATTTTTTTAATCTGCAATATTTGGCGCAAGCCATTTCATAGCTTTTTCGGTTGATATTCCTCTTCGTTTGGCATAATCAATTACTTGATCTTCTTTTATTTTTCCGAGTCCAAAATACTTGCTTTCTGGATGTCCAAAATAATATCCAGATACTGATGATGCTGGCCACATTGCCATACTTTCAGTTAATGTTACTCCAATTTCTTGTTCTACATTCAATAATTTAAAAATTATTGGTTTTTCTAAATGATCTGGACAAGCAGGATATCCAGGTGCTGGACGAATTCCTTTGTATTCTTCTTTAATTAAATCTTGATTTGATAAACTTTCGTCAGAAGCATATCCCCAAATTTCTTTTCGGATTTTTAGATGCAAGTATTCTGCAAATGCTTCTGCAAATCTGTCGCCCAATGCTTTTATCAGAATAGAATTATAATCGTCTAAATCTTTTTCGAATTCTAATGCTTTTTCGTCCACTCCAAAACCAGTAGTTACGCAAAAACAACCTATGTAATCTTGAATTCCAGAATCTTTCGGAGCAATAAAATCAGATAATGCAATGTTTGGTGCGCCTGCGGTTTTTGAAGATTGTTGACGAAGCGTCAAAAAAGAAACTGATTGTTGTCCCTCGACTGAGCTCGGGAAGACAGAAATATCATCATCATTAATTGTATTTGCTTCAAAAATTCCGTAAATTCCTTTTGCAGTAAGCCATTTTTCCTCTAATAATTGTTTCAACATTTTTAGTGCATCGGCAAAAACTGCTGTTGCTTGTTCGCCAACAACTTCATCAGTTAGTATAGCTGGATATTTTCCGAACAATTCCCAGGATTGAAAAAATGGTGTCCAATCTATAAAATCTACTAAATCTTTTAAATCTACTTCTATAGATTTTGTTCCTATAAAATTTGGTTTTATTGGTTTGAAATTTTCCCAGTCGAGTTTTAATTTATTTTTTCTTGCATCTTCAATAGATAAGAAATTTTTATCACGACTTCTACTCAAATATCCTTCTCTGAGTTTGTCGTACTCCGCACGAATTGATGATCTAAATTCTAAATTAGTATCTTTTTGCAATAAGTTACTGGCCATTGCAACTGCTTTGGAGGCATCTGTAGAATGAGCAACTGTTCCTTTATATTCTGGTGCAATTTTCACGGCAGTATGCGCTCGAGATGTAGTTGCTCCACCAACCATCATTGGTATTGAAAGATTTAGTCTGTCCATTTCTTTGGCTAAATAAACCATTTCGTCAAGCGATGGTGTAATTAATCCACTTAAGCAAATAATATCTACGTTGTGTTTTATGGCTTCTGAAATTATTTTTTCTGGTGGCACCATAACTCCTAAATCAATCATTTCGAAGTTATTGCAAGCCATTACGACCGACACAATATTTTTTCCGATATCGTGCACATCGCCTTTTACTGTTGCAATCAATATTTTTCCAGCCGATGCAGATTTACCAACTTTTTCTTGTTCTATATAAGGTAAAAGATAAGCTACTGCTTTTTTCATTACTCTTGCAGATTTTACAACTTGAGGTAAAAACATTTTTCCTGAACCAAACAAATCGCCCACGGTCGACATTCCAGCCATTAAATGAGTTTCTATGACTTCAATTGCTTTAGATGAACTTTGTCGTGCATCTTCAACATCTTCTTCTATAAATTCGTCTATTCCTTTTACTAATGAATGAATTAATCTTTCTTGAAATGAATCATTTCTCCAAGCCTGAATTTCTTTTTCATTGACTTTGAATTCTCCTTTGAAACTTTCGGCTAAATCGAGTAATCTTTCGGTTGCATCATCACGACGGTTTAACAAAACATCTTCAACGTGTTCTAATAAAGTTTTGTCGATTTCGTCGTAAATCTCAAGCATTTCTGGGTTTACAATTCCCATTGTCATTCCGTTTTGAATGGCGTGATACAAAAAAGCCGAATGCATGGATTCACGAACTTTATCATTTCCTCGAAATGAAAACGAAACATTGCTTACACCACCAGAAATATTGGCATAAGGTAAGTTTTCACGAATCCATTTTGTAGCTCTAAAAAAATCTAGAGCATTTAGTTTGTGTTCGTCCATTCCTGTCGCAACCGGAAAAATATTAGGATCGAAAATAATATCTTGTGCTGGAAATTTTACAACATTTACAAGAATGTCATAACTTCTTTTGCAAATTTCGATTCGTCTATCATAATTATCGGCTTGACCGTTTTCGTCAAATGCCATCACGATTACCGCTGCGCCATAGCGTTTAACAAGCTTGGCGTGATGAATAAATTGTGCTTCACCTTCTTTTAACGAAATAGAATTCACCACAGATTTGCCTTGTACAACTTTGAGTCCTGCTTCGATAATATCCCATTTGGAACTGTCAATCATTATCGGAACACGAGAAATATCGGGCTCTGATGCAATTAGATTCAAAAATTTAGTCATCGCATAAGCGCCGTCTAACATACCTTCATCCATATTGATGTCGATAATTTGTGCGCCGCCATCGACTTGATCTCTTGCAATAGTTAGTGCTTCTTCATATTTTTCTTCTTTTATCAAACGAAGAAATTTTCGTGAACCAGTTACATTTGTACGTTCACCAATATTGACGAAATTGGACTCTTCGGTAACAAAAAGTGGCTCTAAACCAGAAAGAACCAAATTTATTTTGTTTGTTCTAGACATTTATTTTTATTAATCCTGCAAGATTTTTAATAATCTTGTAGGTATATTTTTTTAATTTTCTTCATTGAATTTGATAGCTGTAAAGTTTTAAAAAACTGTTCAGCAGAATTTTAAATCAATTCTAGTTTTCTAGTTTGAAATTCATTGGCAACTTCGGCAATTAACTTGATATGCTCTGGCGTTGTGCCGCAACAACCACCAATAATATTTACTAAATTGTCTTGTAGATACTCTCGAATTAAGGTTTGCATTTCTTCGGGCGTTTGGTCGTATTGCCCGAAAGCATTTGGTAAACCAGCATTTGGATGTGCCGATATATTTAATGAAGTATTTCGAGATAATCTTTTCAAATAGGGTTTTAATTGATCGGCTCCCAACGCGCAATTGAAACCTACGCTTAACAAATCGATATGTTGAATTGAAATTAAGAATGCCTCGACAGTTTGTCCAGAAAGTGTGCGACCAGAAGCATCGGTTATTGTGCCAGAAACCATAACTGGAATGTCAAGATTGCGTTCTTCTTTGACTTCTTCGATGGCAAAAAGTGCGGCTTTGGCGTTTAGGGTATCGAAAATGGTTTCGACCAATAATACATCGCAACCGCCGTCAATTAAAGCTTCGGTTTGTTGCTTGTAGGCAATACGCAATTCATCGAAAGTTACAGCTCGAAATCCGGGATCATTTACATCTGGCGACATCGATGCTGTTCGGTTTGTTGGACCAATTGCTCCTGCTACGAATCGAGGTTTGTCGGTAAATTCATCGGCTACTTGACGAGCGATTTTGGCTGATTCGAAGTTGAGTTCATAAACTAAATCTTCCAAATGATAATCGGCCATTCCGATAGTTGTTCCAGAAAAAGTATTGGTTTCGACAATATCGGCTCCCGCTGCGAAATATTGACGGTGCACGTCTTTTACTGCTTCGGGCTGGGTTATAGATAATAAATCGTTGTTTCCTTTTAACGGATGTACGAAATTTTTGAAGCGTTCGCCTCTAAAATCTTCTTCGGAGAAGTTGCATCGTTGCAACATTGTTCCCATTGCTCCGTCTAGGACTAGGATTCTTTTTTTTATTTCTTCTTGTATTTTTGACATAGTCTTTTTTCTAACCACAAAGTTCACAAAGGTTATTTCACAAAGTTCACAAAGTTTTTTATTTTTAAATAGATTTCAAATTAAAACTGATGCCCTAGCCCTGATAGAAGCGGTATCCTTTTTGGCTTTTTTTGCCAAAAAGATACAAGCGAATAGCAGGAAATAGCTCCAGAAAAAAAATCTGATGCGTTTTAAAAATAGTATGTGTTATGTGGAAAGTTGAGAGAATTCTCGGGGTTATCTGTTCTCGTTTTAAAATAACGAGATAGAATGTAGCACCTTTACGTATCAACGCAGGTTGCTAAGCTTTCATCGAGTCTAATCTCTCCAGCTTTCGTGATAACAAACAATAATTTTAAGAACTTTGCAAATGTAATATAAAATTTTATTAAAAAGAAAAATTTTCTAAATTATTATAATTTTTTTATTTATTATAAATTTAAAAAATACTATTTTGATTATTCATAGATAAAAAAACTAAATTGACTATCAATTTTAGAAAAATATACATTATA
The DNA here is from genome assembly GCA_043750395.1 of Bacteroidota bacterium. Classification (GTDB taxonomy): domain Bacteria; phylum Bacteroidota; class Bacteroidia; order Flavobacteriales; family Flavobacteriaceae; genus Flavobacterium. Next base: position 7,007 of record JAYVBR010000206.1, read on the forward strand.
TAAAATTTATGATTGAAAATTCAATTTGATTTTATAAATTTGCTTGATAATTTAGAGGAAAAATTTGAACTGATTGCAACCTCGTTAAAAAAATGCTAAAGCAGAAACTTCTACTTTAACATTTCCTGCAATTTTTTCGTTAATACAAATTTATAATAAAATTTATTATGGCTTATTTATTTACGTCGGAGTCTGTAAGTGAAGGACATCCAGACAAAATTGCAGATCAAATTTCGGATGCATTAATTGATAATTTCTTGGCATTTGATGCTGAATCAAAAGTTGCTTGTGAAACTTTAGTAACAACTGGACAAGTAATTTTGGCTGGTGAAGTTAAATCAAACACCTATTTAGATGTTCAAAACATTGCAAGAGATGTAATTCGAAAAATTGGATATACCAAAAGCGAATATATGTTCGAGGCTAATTCTTGTGGCATTCTTTCTGCAATTCACGAGCAATCAGCAGATATTAATCAAGGTGTTGATCGTGCAAGCAAAGAGGAGCAAGGTGCTGGAGATCAAGGCATGATGTTTGGTTATGCCACTAACGAAACCGAAAATTATATGCCATTGGCGCTAGATTTATCTCACGCATTGTTAATTGAATTGGCAAATTTACGAAGAGAAAATAACGAAATTAAATATTTGCGCCCTGATGCGAAATCGCAAGTAACTTTGGAATATTCTGATGATAATAAACCGCAACGAATTGATGCAATTGTAATTTCGACACAACACGACGATTTTGATGAAGAAACAAAAATGTTGGCGAAAATCAAAACTGATTTAGTTGGAATTTTGATTCCTAGAATCAAAGCGAAATATCCACAATATGCACATTTATTTAATGACCAAATTACGTATCACATTAATCCAACCGGAAAGTTTGTAATTGGTGGTCCTCACGGAGATACTGGTTTAACAGGCAGAAAAATTATTGTTGATACTTATGGCGGAAAAGGTGCTCACGGTGGTGGTGCATTTTCTG
>JAYVBR010000207.1:0-17245 GCA_043750395.1 Bacteroidota bacterium
CAAAGCCGATGCAGCATTATTAGCTAAGCAAGAAGCAGATAAATTAAAAGCCGAAGCCAACAGAATCGCATCAGAGAAAGCTGCTGCAGATTTAAAAGCTAAAACCGAAGCTGATAAAATATTAAAAGACAAACTAGCTTTAGAAAACAAAGCCAAAGCCGATGCAGCATTATTAGCTAAGCAAGAAGCAGATCAATTAAAAGCCGAAGCCAACAGAATCGCATCAGAGAAAGCTGCTGCAGATTTAAAAGCTAAAACCGAAGCTAAAGAAAAATTAGCTGCTGATGCTAAAGCAGCTTTAGAAGCAAAAGCAAGGTTAGAATCTGATAAACTTAAAGCTATCGCTGATGCAAAAGCCAAAGCCGAAGCTGATTTAAAAAACAAATCCGAAGCTGAAAAACAAAAACTAATTGATGCCGCAAAAGCAAAAGCTGATGCCGAAGCAGAACGTGTAAGAAAAGTAGAGGAAAGTAGAAAAGCAGATTTAAATAAATCTGATGCTGACAAATCTTTGGACTACGTTAAAAATCTTTTGGATCAAAACAAAAAAATTAAAGACCAATCTCTTGCCAGACTTGATTCGATTGCAAATAGTCGATTAAATGATTTGAAAGATTTGAAAGAAGAAAATGATTTAGGAATTGCAAAAGCACCAAAAGCATTCGTTAGCGCATCTGCTCAAAACAAAGCTTTAGAAAATTTAAAAAACGAGTTGTTGCAATCTAGTAAAACACAAAGTGAGTTTTTAGCACAATACCAAGACGAATATAACAAACGTTTGTTGTCCATACCTAATAAAGATGATGCAACTAACAAAAAATATGCTGCCGATATTGAAAAATTAAAAGCAGAACAAGCGAAATCTGAATTGGCAAAAAATAATTTATTAACTAAATTAGATCAAATTAAAATCGATATTGACATCGAGAAAAAGCGAAGAATAAAGAGAGCTGCTGTTGAAACTGGACAAGGAAGATTCGAATTAGACAGAGCTTCTTTAAAGAAAATTAAAGAAACAACGACGCCGTCGACAACGCCTTTAACTTCTGCTGATTTTGATTTTGGAGATTTTGAAAGTAACAACCAGATTTTGAAGAAAATTGAAAACACGCAGTCAGGATATTATTTGGTTTTAGCTGCCCACAATTCGGTTGCAAAACGCGATGCTTTTGTTACTAAAGTTGTATCAGCAGGACTTCCAAGTGTTGACTTCTTTTTTGATATAAATACTGGAAAATATTATATTTTCACAAAAAAATATGATAGTTTAGATGAATCATCTAATGCTTTGGAATCAAAAGGAAATAGACCTTATAACGGAAAAATGTTCGTAGTAAAAATCGAAAATTAATAATTCTTATTCAATTAAAAGATTTTATTTTTAAGTAGTTTTTACAATCTAATACGAGGTAAAAATCATAATTATACTATTTAGGCTGATGTTTTGGTCTAAATGGTATTTTTTTTAGAACAATGTTTTTATAGAAAATTAGAAACGCCTAACAATCAAAATATTCTGCATTAAAAACAACAGTTTTATTTGTTAACTCCTGAATTTTAATTGCAAGTTTATCTAATTCTTTATAATTTCCTTCAAAAATTGAAATAGAAGATTTATCATTATTGAAATGCAATTCTAAATAACTACCGCCACCGCCTTTTGCCGCTGCAATATTTTGGATTGAAATGTTTTTTATAGATTTTATTTCAAAAATTTGCGATTGTTTTTTGTCTGCAAAACCTATTTTTTTGTTTAAGTTATCAATCCAAATTATTGGTTTATTTTTAGATATTTCGATAATTCTTTTTGGAATTCTTTTTACATTGGGATTGGTTTTGTAGTTGCCAATGCTAGTAAAATTTTCTTCGAAAACTATAAATTCATCTACGGAAATTTTGTTTTCATAATCTAAATCTATCAATAAATTTGGAAAATCTCGATAATTTTCGATTGTAAAAGACGTATAACCTGAATTGTAACCATAATCAGAATCGTACCAATAATACATTCCAAAATTTATTCCGTTAGCATTAAAATTATAATTTTTGCTGTCGCTACGTTCCCAACACGGTTCACATTCTTTAAGATTTTTAGATAAAATTTTTCTCAAATTCAAAATACTTTCGTCGGAACTATTATCGGAATAACAATCTGAATTGAATCTCAAAACTGGAATATCTTTTCTAAAATTGGTATCAAAAAACATTAATTTTTCTAGAATAATATTCCCAATACGAACCGGATAATTGAAAACAAACATTTTTTGGTCGTAATCTGAAATTTCGATTTTTAAATTTTCGTTTTTTTCTAATGCCTCGAAGGTCAAATCCCAAGAAATAAATTCTGGTTTTGGCGATAAAATTTCGAATCCTAAATGATAATCTTCGTGAATTTGATTGGTTAGAATTTGAAAATTGGCATTTCGGTTTTTGCGATAAACTTCTTTTTGAGTCTGCATTTTTTTATCAATTGTTTTGATAAAATTAGAATCTTTAAAATCTAATTTTTCTGATAAAAAATTATAAACGGTATCAAATCCATCAAAATCTATTGATAAATAATGTTGGTGTCCATCAAAAATAAGTAATGAAACGGTGCGATAAACAGAATTACTTACATAAATATATTCGATTTTATCGACATCAATTTCCGAATTATTGTGATTGTTTTCGTTATCAATACAAATAATTTTATTTCCGTTAATCGTTATTGAACCCAATTGCTTTTTTGGAACAATAATGTTGCTGGTTTTGCCTTTGAACCCGAATAATTTATTAAGAAAACCCATTTTTTAGATGTATTTAATTTTGAATTCAAAAACAACTCATTTTGTCATTTCGACGAAGGAGAAATCTCATTAGTTGCTTACTTTATGTGATTTCTCCTTTGTCGAAATGACAAATAAATTTTATTATTTGCCAGCAACTTGTTTTCTAATATCAATCAACGAATAGTCAATTAATAATTTTCCATCTCTAAAAACTTCTTTCAATTCGCCTTGCTTTTCTTCTTCCCAAGAAACTTGGTCGATTAATTTGTATTTTCCGTTTTCGAGTTCGATTTTCATTAATCCTTTTGCTGATTTTTTGGTTCCATCATCAGTAATTGGATCTTTAAAAATGGCTCTGCCTTCGCCGTTTACTTCGCCATAAGTTGCTTTCATTGCAAACCCAAATGTATCACGCGTGTTGTATTGATACGTAAACGAACCAATTCCTAAAACAACATTTGTAGATGCAAAACCTTTCGCTTTTAGTCGTTCGCAAATATTTGTGGCTCTTTCAACCGTAATACTGTCACCATAAATCGCGCCAATTTGCGGAATCAATTCTTTAAAACCTTTGCTGTTTGTGCTTCCGCCAAAAACATCCCAAAGCAATTCGATAACGCCTTTTTTCTCTTGTTCGGTTTTTCCGTTTGGGTTTCCACAAATTATATCCGCTGGGTCGCCACTATCTGGACGAATAACAACTTTGCCTTCACGTGAAACTATTTCTGTTTCTAATCTTGGCAAATAATCGGTTAATACTTTCCATAAATCCCAAGTATCAGAAACGATTGAAACGATTCCTTTTGGATAAATTTCGCAGATTAAACGTTTAAAAGTTTCGTATTCGCCTTCTGTGGTGCCCATACACATTACCGAATGCTCTGTTGCGGCAACTGAACCACCAATTAATTCAGTATCAGAATTAGCATTGTAAAATTCCTCCATAAACTCAATGGCTGGAATAGTATCAGTTCCAGAAAAACTTAGTAAATGTCCTGCGGCTGAGGTTACAGCGGCTTCGATTCCGCCCATTCCACGCATCGAAAAGTCGTGACCTTGCCAATCTACAAATTCTGGAACAGATGAGGTTTCATTAGCATATTTATCTAAAACTAAACGGTATTGTTTGGCAATGGTAGCCGAATTGCAAGGCAACCAAACTACTGCCGATAACAATGTTTCGAAATAATTGGTCAACCAAAAAAACTCTGGTTTGGTGTTGTACATCGTGAACATTGGCACACGAATTGGCACACTCGCACCTTCTGGCAAGGCTTTAAAAACCATTGGAATGTAGCCCAAATCGTGCAAATCTTCGATATGTTTGGTGCCAACTTGGTTATCGCCCAAATAATTATTGATTCTGCGGCTGTATTTTGCAACAACTTCTGCTTTTGGTCGTTTAAAAAAATATTCTTGAAAATCGTGAATAATGTATTTTTTTAAGAAATATTGCAATCCAAAGAAAACAACTTCTTCTACGCCATCAATTCTTGATTTTCTTGGTGTCCAGTTAGAATAAACCAATGTTGTATTGTCTGGATATTGTCTGCGGTGATCGACTTTATAGCCGTCTGTTAGGAGTAATGGGTTCATATTAAGTTTTTTAATTTGATAATTCTTTTTTGATTCTATCTGAAATTGGTGCGATTATATAATTTATAGAAATTTCATTTTCTGTATTCGAATTTAATGGATTATAACTTTTATTCATTTCAGACAAGTGTACATCTAACAAATTTTTAAAATTATTTTCATTCACAGTAAAATGATCTTTTAACCAAATGAAAGTATCAATATCAATTATTGTTAAATCTTTGATTCTTTCTTTGTCATAATTTTCTCCATATTTTCCTACTATTTGTTTTCTATAATATTGATTGAAAATGTAATTTAATCCGTGAATATCATAAATTCTTTCGCACAAAACTAAAATGGGATATATGTTTGTAGAATTGTTGTTTTCTTCATTAACATAATCATCAAATTTGAAATTTTTATTTATAATTTTTTCTATATGATCTGATAACTGCTTGATGCCTTTTGGCGAAATAAATTTTTCTTCAAATTTTGAAAATAATTGTTCTAAATCTCTAGATTCTTTTATGTCTCCTTTAATCATTGCATCTTTACATTCAAAAACAAAAATGTCATTTTCACTTCTTACATAATAATCTGGTTCAAAATTTTGTTCCGTCGATTTTTTTTCTAGTGTATAGAATTTATTATTTTTAAAAATTTCATTACAAATTGAATGAAAAAGATATTTTTCAGAAAACTCCTCTCCAAAAAAACCAAAAAATCTTCCATCTTCTTTCTTTAAGTTTTTTTCTTCATTATAAAATGACTTAAAATTGAATTTAATGCCTTTGTAAAATCTATCAACAACAAAAAGAAAATCAAAATAAGTATATCTATTTTCCTCAATTTTGAAAATGGGACTTTCTTTCAAATTTCTAAAGTCTTCAATTATTTCTACTTTTTCAGAACTTAAGGAATCCCAAAACAAAATGTCTTTTGGTTCTAAAACTTCAAATTCATTGCCACCTTTTTTCTTGCAGTCTAATAAAAATGATAATAAATGGCATACATTAGAAATAAAATCATTCTCATTCTCAAAATTGAATTGATTTATTATTTTTTGTTTGATAGAATCAAATTTCATTTTATCTAAAAAAGAAAACAATTTTTGTAATTTATAAATTGTAGTATGAAAGTATTTTTCAGTTTCTTCATTGTTTCTATTTTGTTCTGTGTCAGACAAGATGAATTTTTCCAATATCAAGGTATATGCTTTATTAGTTATAGTATCAATTCCTTTCATATTTTTAATATGTTCACATCCAACATTTTCTTTTTTCTCTAAATCTTCATTAATACTTAAAAATGCTTTAAAGATATTTTCTTCAAACTCATTTATATTAAATTCAGTTTTATTAGAATTTGTTTTTTGAGAAAGTATTATTTCGATAACTCGTAAATAAGCAATATCGTTAAGAACTTCTATTTTATCATATTTAAGTTGGTTAACTTTCTTACTTATTGCTTCATTAGTTTTTTCGTCCTTAATGAAATTAGACCATTCAGTGGTATTATTATGCTTATGGGCAACTAGTCTTTTTAATTCCTCGAACCTAAAGTTTTTTAAATATTCTGATGCATCTTTTTTTTTGTCGTCGTAGATGTCTGAGTATTTTAAAGGGTATCTTTTCATATTAATGCTATTAGTTTTATTTGTGTTACATTATCATTCTCAAAATCCCTAAAAGAATCTGTTGTAAAAATCCCATCAAAACATTTCAAATCTTCGAAACCTTTATTGAAAATTCCGTGACTTACTGCCAAGAATAATTTTCCAGCATTTTTCTTTTTCAATTCTTCGGCTAATCCAATAAATGTGCCGCCGCCGTCGCAAATATCATCTACAATCAAGCAATCTTGTCCTTGTAAATCATCATCGTAAACCTTGAAACCAGATAATTTTCCTGTTTTTACATCGCGACTTTTACTGCATTCTACGACATTAATTCCTCCTAAAAATTCAGAAACTTTATAAATTTTCTTTAAAGCGCCACCATCTGGAGAAATTAATTTTACGTTGTTGCCAATAATTTTGATAACTTCTGCAATAAATTTATGATTCGGAATTACCTCGCAATTATTGACCAACGCTGGTGTTACTTCTGAATGCGCATCGAAAACCGTGACTTTATTCAAGTTCATTGCGTTTAGAATATCAGCATAAACTTTTACCGAAAGTGGTTCGCCAGTAATCATAACTCGGTCTTGTCTTGCCGCTGGAAAGTATGGAATAAAAAGGTTGATCGTTTTTACATCCATTCTTCGCAAAGCATCAACAGTTACGCATAGCAAACCTAAATCGTTGAATGAATTCAAACGATGTGTGATTGTTACCAACTGATTTACATCAAAATTAGATTCTATTTTTATGTGCGGTTCGCCACCAGAAAAAGTAAAACTTTGAAAATTAATTTGATTTTCGTTACCAAGTGGACTGAAATTTTTGTCTAAATTGAGTATCATATTTTTTAGTTTGTGTTATTATTACGCAAATGTAAAACGAATTACTTGAATAAAAAAATATTTAGTGTAAAATTTACGCATAATATGAAAAATTTCATTTATTCCCTAAAATATTCCTTGGCTAACTTCTGCGAAATTAACTTTCTCATTTCTTTCAAAGCATCGTCTTCAGTATCGAAAGTCTTAACCATTCGCTGACCTTTTGTACCAATTCTTCCATATTGCACCACAACATTTTTATTATCCAAACCTATTTCCCAAAATTTATTGCTTCCGTTTGAGGTGTTGATGTATCTTTCAAAATCATTATTTTCTTCGACTTCTAAAATAATTTCTGGACTTATATCGTCTTCAATTTCGATGGTACTTTCCATTTCGATGGCTTCAAAAAACGATTCATTTTTCAACAAAGCAGCAATCATTTTTAGAACTCTTGGTTTGTTTTCTATCCAATCTTTAGCATAAATTTGACAAATATTCCAACCATTGGCTTTCAAAATTTCTGGTCTCAAAAGATATTGTTCCAGAATATCGTTGTTTGAATAATGCAAATCATCATCAATAATAATTCCTAAAATAAACTCTTCATCCTCGACAGATTTTTTAATTCCTAAATGACATTTGAATTTACTTTGACCAATATTTCGAGTGGCAAATAAACCCATTTTTTCGATTTCGTTTTGAATCTGATTGGCAATTTGGCTTGAAATTTCTGGAACATTTTTGCTGTTAATTGCCGTTAAAACATTATTAGCCGATTCTAATTCGCCCAAACTAACCAACTCGGCATATTGCAAATATTTTCTGAAATAATTGGCACCTTCGTTGTATTCGTTTTTAATGTCAAAATATTTTATGGAACTCACAACAACCATACTTTTTTTGGCACGAGAGAAAATCACATTCAATCTTTTTTCACCACCACGCTTGTTGATTGGCCCGAAATTCATTAGCATTTTTCCGTTTGGATTGTAACCAAAACAAGTACTCATAATAATAATATCGCGTTCGTCGCCTTGCACGTTTTCTAGATTTTTGACAAAAAGCCCCACAAACTGATTGTTTTCTATACGTTTGTATTCTTCTTCGATCAGGTTTTCGAAAACTTTATCATCGATACAAATGGCTTCGATAGCTGTTTCAATTTCGTTTTGTTGTTCCATCGAAAAAGCAACAATTCCTATACTATATTCTTTATTGTTCAATAAAATTTCTCGCACTAAATTGGCTATATATTGTGCTTCTTTGGTATTCGAACGAGCATTATAAACTCCTTTTTGTAAGTAATGATACGAAATTGGCTTAGAAAATAAATGTTCTAAATTTTTATTGGCTTCGTTCACATCGCCAACAATTATAGGTTCCGAGGTTTTGCGATGGTCTTTTAAATCAGGAATTGTCAATAATTTATTGTCATAAAACGAGGCATTCGAAAAACCAATCAAGGCTTCGTGTTTGCTTCGATAATGCCAACCCAACATAATCGATGGAAATTTTCGTGCGCCTTGTGTCAAGAAACTATCCGCATCTAGCGAGAAATAATCATTTTCGTCGCTGCTTGCATCTGACCACAAATCGTCTTGATTTCCTGACGAACTTCCAAAGAAATTGCTTGGTGGCATTTGCATTTCGTCGCCAACAATAATGGTTTGGTGCGCTCTATATATAGGTACAAGTCCTTCTTCGAGCGTAATTTGGCTTGCTTCGTCAAAAATTACTACGTCAAAATAATTGTCGTCAACAGGCAAAGCATCGGAAACGCTCAATGGACTCATTAACCAAACTGGTTTTATTTCACGAATAATTTGTCCAGAATCCGACGATGCCAATTCTCTAATTGATTTGAACCTGATGCTTTTGCTGAACTCATTTTCAAGGATTTTTCGTCCGTCGGTAATTGATTTTTTTGCGTTTTTTTCATCTATTGTCATTCCAGCAACCGACATTTCCGATTGCAAAATCAGGTTTTTTATGTTGCTAATTTGTTTTGCAATAATATATTTTCCGTTTAATTCTAACAAATCGGCATACATTTTTTTGACTTTTTGAATCGATGTATGCAACAAATCCATATTGAATTTTTTGTCCGAATAATTTATTGCATAATATTTTTCTAATGATTTTTCTGCCAAGGTAATTTTTAAATGTTCTAAAGGAATTTTCTTAGTTTTTAATAACTGAAAAACCGATGCATTCAAATCTTGAATTTCATCATAAAACGAAGCATACAAATCATAAAATATTTTTTTACCACTTATTTGATTCAATACATTTTCAACTTCCGACAAACTTAAACTTTGATAATTCTCGATACTATTTGATAATGAAAAATCGACTTTTTGAATCAAATTTTCAATTTCAATAACCTCATTTCTATCAGATTCATTCAAATTATTAGCAAACAATAAAACTTTAGAATTTGATTCGTTATGAAAATTTTCGATGGTTTTTTTCAATTCAAACAAATCGCCAAGATTGTATTTTCGTTCAAATTCTGTTTTAGAATTATTGCTTTTTTCTTCTAAATCATATTGCTCACAAAGATTTTCTAGAACATTTGACAAACTTGGTTCTACTGAATGTTTACTGATTTCATAAACATCGAGAATTTGTTTTTTTGCAGATTTATAACTCGAATTAAAAAAATTAAACAAACTTTTTTCGCTTTTACTAATAATTTGCAAAGCGGTTTTTGCATCAGTTTCGGATATTTTTTTAGTCCAATACGGAAATTGATTGGCTAGTTTTTCTCTTTCATTTTCAATTTTCGATAAAGTTTGTAAATCACTCTCGAACGAATTAAAAAGATTGCTGTTTAGTTGCAATAACTCTTGTACATTTTTTGAATAAAAAGGAAATGTTGCAACAGTTTTTTGTAATAATTCTTTCACTTCAAAAAACGAAATAATTTCATTTGGAATAGCAATAAAATCTAATCTTTCAGAAATATTTTCTAGTATTTGATTGCAATTTTCTATTTCATTTTTAAAATCTGATAAATTATTAAACCTAGAAAACGCATCAATTTTTAAAAAACGAAACGGATGCATCGAGAAAAATTCCGATTGGTTGGTTTCTTGATTAATTGCAAATAATTTTGTGAATGCCTCTTGATGGTTTTCCCAATCTTGCAAACCTGAATTTTCGTCTAGAATATTCAAATTATCTAACAATGCTTTGTGCGAATTAGAAATTAAAACATCAAAAAGTGATTTGATTGTAATTTTTGATTTTGAATCGATTTCAGCATTCATAAAATCGTGAAAACTAGATATTTTGTTGACTTCATCGTCAATTTTTTGAACCAAAACATCTCGATTGTGTTCAATAGATTGAAAAGTGTTTTTGGCTGCCGTAAAATCGTAAAAAGTCTTTTTTAAATTTAAAATAAATTCTTTTTTATCAGCTTGTGAATCGTGAATTAAGCAACATAAATCATCTAAACCTTGATTTTTTAAACGATAAAAAACAACATCGAGTGCTGCTCGTTTTTCGCAAACAAACAAAACTTTTTTGCCATTGGCGACATAATTCGCAATCAAATTGGCAATAGTTTGCGATTTTCCTGTTCCTGGTGGCCCTTGAATAATATAGCTTTCGCCCGTTTCGGAATATTTTACAGCATTATTTTGTGTTGGATCACTTGCTACAACATTGAATGTTTTGGTAAAACTGTTGCTAGAACTCAATTCATTTTTAAAATCTTTTTGCGCCAACGAATTGAATAAACTCTTAAAAACATTGCTTTCGAGATTGTTTTCAATAATTTGATTGTAATCGCGAACCAACGACATTTTTTTGTAGTTAAAGTTACCTAAAACCAAATTGCAAGTATCAAATTCCCAACGAAAAGGATTGCTTTCACCTTCATCTAATTGATAAAATTCTCGTTCGATGGTTTTATTTTCATTAAAAAACTGCGGATTTCTTTTGATATCGCTATTTATCAAATATTCTAATGACGAAGCTTGTGTGAAAACGTAATTTCTAAACAGCTCTAAACCATACGGTTGAAAATTTTCTTGTTGGTACGAATAATTCAAATTGCGTTGGTCTTGAATGGCAAATTTCTTTTTGGAACGTTTGTTAAACTGCGACAAAATTTGTTTTGCTTGCGTATGAATCAATTTTATTTTTGGTTTATCGATATAATCCAAAACAATTCCTGAGTTATTTTTTTCGACTTGCAAACGCAAAATTTCATAAATATCCTCGATTTTAGTTTCTGATAATTGAATTCTTTCTGGCAATCGAATGTCATACAAATCTTTTAGCATATTTGCCAAAACCGGATTTATTTCGACTTCTGAATCTAGAAATTCTAACGAATATTGGTCTTTTAAACCTTTTTTCTTGGTCAATGTAACTGAAACCAGTAGCAAAGGTGAAACGATTTTCTCAGAACTATTTTCTTTGGTATTGTACCAATTTAGGTTGCACAAAGCCAGCTTTAGTTGACTAAAACCATATTCGTTAATATCTTTGTTAGATTCTAATCGAATTTTATCTAAAGTCGGAATGATGTATGGATTGTCTTCAATTTCCAAGTATTTGTTCAACGAAATTGTGCTTGTATTGATTATTTTTTTGGAAATTTCTGCGTTCCAATAAAAAATAGAATTCGGATCAATATTCTGATAATTTAATATTTGAGGAACTGACGAAATCGTTAAATTCAGAAATTTTAAATTTGGTTGAAAATATAATAATCTATTGCGTTTGCTGTTGTCAAAAAGTCGGTTTCGAAGTTTTTCGTGAATAAATTGGTTGCGATTTAGTTTTTTTGCATCGACTAAAGTCGATAAATCATATTCGGTTTCAGGATTATAATCGCGATAATTTTTTAGTTTTTCGGCAATTTCATTCAAATCTTTCCAGCGTTTTTCTCGATTCAATTCGGTCATTCCGAGAATAATATTGGCAATCGCTGGATTTATTTTGCTGTTCAAAAAATACATTTTCTTGCGATAATCAACAAACTGTTTTACATCGTCAATAGCTGTAAAATCAAACTGCAAAGCAATACTTGCCAAAATCATTCCTAAAATAAAAATATCGGTCAAAGGATCGTGGTGATCAAATTCGAGTTCAAAACAACTATAATCTTGAACATAAACTGCTTTTTTAGAAATTTCTGAATCGTTTTCAGAAACACTTTTGTCGGCATATTCTCTGTTGACTTCTTCGCCAATTTCGGTTGTGTTATAATGTTCGCCAGTAATATCAAAAGCACTACTTTTTGATTTGAATATTTTAGAAATTGCATCAGAATTTTGTCTGATTTCGAATGAATCATCAACAATATTAAAATGGTCGTTTTCGATATAAATGGTCGAAATATCATTTAGCGAAGCAACTTTTCCTTGATTGTGAATATTGGCAACGGTTTTTAATAATGGCATTATTATGGCAACAACATCATCATTTGCAAAAATGCCTTTTTGGAAATTTTCGTTTATAAATTGATAAAAATCAGAGTTTTTGATAGGTTTGTTCATCTTAATAAGTGTTTTCTTGATCTGATTCTAAGATATTATTTAATGTAGTTGTACAATTTTGACAATACGATTTGTATGTTTTTTCGGTAAGATTTAGTTCTTTTTTTAGAATCGTTTTCAAGTTATCTTCTAACCCTAATTGTTCAGAAATATCTAGAATATGACCAATAAATCCATCTTTTAAATCGGGATCGCATAAAGCAAAATCCAACATAATATAGGCATAATAATCTTTCAGGTTTTTCTTGCTGTTTTCGATTTTTAGTTTTAAAATATCATCTATAAAAACATCATTTTTTTTATCAGCATTCGAAAAATATTGTTTAAAAAGCGTTAAACAATATTCTGATTGCGTCCATTTTGGCTTTAGAATTATTGAAATTAATTCTTTAGTAATATAAAAAACTACAGTTTTAGAAAACAAGTTCAATTGATGTAAATCGGTTTTTCCAGAAATAATTTTCTCGATTTTAGAATAATAATTTTCATTATCAGTTTCAAAAATTTGCAAAGATTTAGCACGAATAAAATTTTCTGGATGCGTTTCTCCATCAGAACCTTTATCGATTCTTTCTAATATTTCATTAGCTTGTTTTAAATAACTTTCTGCCGAAACTTTGTCTAAACCAGTATTTAATTTTATTAAAGTATTGATTGTAATTTCCATACTTTCGCTGACTTTCAATGCGCCTAAATCGCAAAATAATTCGGTGTACAATTGATACAATCTAGCTGTTTCATAATAAAACAATTCGCTGTTATTGTCATTTGCAATCGTATTTATAATTCTATTTGTGATTTCGAATTCTCCATTTTCCATATTAAATAACAGAATGTGAGACAATTCGTGAGCAAACAAAACCAATAATTCGTCGTCGCTTAGCAATTTTAGAATCGTTCCAGAAAGTATAATGTGTGCTTCTTTTTCAAAGAAAACTACGCCGGCATTATTAGATTCAATAGTTTGCGATTGATAAACCGTTATCGGAATAATGATTCCCAATTTGTCTTTGGCAACCTCCAAAATTTCGTAAACTTTTGGTTCTGTTTCAGGATCAATTCTGTAAGAATTTTTTAGTAAATCGGTTTTGTAGGTTTCTTGTTGTTCGATTTTTACTTTTTCTTCCGAAAACCACGACCAAGTTTTGTCTTGTTTTTTAAAATGATTTCGTAAATCGGAATGGAATGGAAATGGTTTTATCATTAGGTTTTATTTTAAGCAAATTTAATTTCAAAGTGAAATCCTCCATTTAAAAATGTTTGATATTTTGTATTATTAAATTGGAATAATTTTGCTGGACGACCAGTTTTTATTGGCGAAAATTGATTAGTTTCTTCTATAATTCCGAAACTGAGCATTTTTTTTCTGAAATTTCTGCGGTCGATTTCTTTTTCTAGAATAGTACAATATAGATTTTCTAAATCAGAAAAAAGAAAATTATTGGGCAATAAATCAAAACCAATGGGTTGGTAAGAAAGTTTAGCTTTCAAACGATTAACAGCGTTTTCAATCATTAAATTATGATCAAATGCCAATTTCGGAATATTATCTACCGCAAACCATTGTACATTTTCGGCATCAGAATCGGCTTTGATTTCGAGTTTTGACGCATCGACCAATGCAAAATAAGCCACAGAAATTACTCGGTTTCTTGGATCACGAGTAACATTGTCACCAAAAGTAAAAAGTTGCTCAAGATAATTGACTTCGATGTTGGTTTCTTCTTTTAATTCTCGGTTCACAGCGTCGAAAAGTGATTCTTGATTTCTGACTAATCCGCCAGGTAAAGCCCAATACGAAGTTGCTGTTCCGAATTTTTGTTGAATTAAAAGCACGAAAAGTTGATTGTTTTGGTAGCCAAAAACAATCGCATCGACGGCAATTCTTATATTTTGATTTTCTGACATTTTATTTAATGCGTAAGTTTTACACAAATATAAATGTTTTAGATAAAATAAAGTTATTGCTTCATAAAAAAATAAAATTTAATTTTTACATTTTAATTAAATTCCGAACTACATTTGCACTTCAAAAAAAAACTAAAACTATGCAAAATTTATTAAAATTCTTATTCGTTTTCACTTTAGCTTTAACAGCAAATGCACAAAATATTCCTTTCAATTCTAATGAGTTGTATCCAGAAGGAATAGCTTATAGCAAAAAACAAGATGTTTTTTTCGTCAGTTCTTTACATTACGGTAAAATCGGAAAAGTAACTCGCAAAGGCATTTACACCGAGTTTATTACTGACAAAGATTTAGTAAGTTCTATCGGAATTCACGCCAACGAAAAAGCCAATTTGCTATATGTTTGCGTTTCAGATCCTGGAGTTTCGGTAAACACTGCCAAAGAAAATCAAATGAAATTAGCCAAATTAATTGCTTATGATTTAACAACTGGTAAACGCACTTTTGTGGCTGATTTAGGTGCATTAAACACAACTGGAAATAATTTTGCCAACGATGTTGATTTTGATTTACAAGGAAATTGCTATGTAACCAATAGTGCCTCGCCAATTATTTATAAAATCACAAAAACTGGAAAAGCATCAATATTTGCAACATCTGATAACTGGAAAAAAGAAGGTTTTAATCTTAACGGAATTGTGTTTCATCCTAACGGATATTTGCTTGTAGCACAATCAAATACTGGCGAATTATATAAAGTATCTATTAAAAATCCAAAAGAAATTAGTAAAATTACTGCTGATATTATGCTTGGTGCAGACGGAATTTTCTTGAATGGAAAAAATGAATTAATGGTGATTTCTAATTCGACCAAGCAAGTTTTTCAATTAAATTCTACGGATAATTTTACTACAGCAAAAGTCTTGAAAACGGTTCCAACGGAAATGACTTTTCCAACAACAGGCATTGTAGTAAAAGGGAAATATTATGTTTTGAATGCTAAACTCAACGAAATATTTACTCCAAATAGTGTTTTAACATCAAATTATTTGATACAAGAAATTAAGTTTTAATAAATATTCAATTAAAACGAATAGAATTAACTTTTTAAATACTTATTCTTATTTTAGTTTCATAAAATTTCTAACAATATATTAAAACGAAATGTAAGTTCATTTTTTGACCGAAAAAAATTACATTTGCATTTAATTTTAATAACAAATTTTCATGAAAAAAGTAATGTTATCCTCGATTGCTTTAATTAGCTTTTCATTTCTAAATGCACAAGAAATAAAATTTGGTGCTAAAGCAGGTTTGAACTTATCAACTGTATCATTAGAAATCCCTCAAATAAGTATTGGCGGAATTAATGGAGTTGGAGAAGCTCAAGAAAATAAATATACAGTAGGTTTCCATGTTGGTGGTTTTGCTGAAATGTCACTTAGTGAAAAATTTTCAATTCAAGCCGAATTATTATATTCTGCACAAGGTTCAAAACTTGAAAGTAATGATGTTGAAGTTCAAACCCTTAGCGGTTTTAAAAATACAACTACAACAATTGGTTCATCAAACTTAAAGACAAGCTATTTAAACATTCCAATTTTAGCTAAATTTTATGTAACTGAAAAATTATTTGTTTTAGCTGGTCCACAATTTGGATTATTGTTAACAGCAAAATCTGATAATAATAGTACTGCAACTTCGGTTTCAACAATTGGTGCCAATACAACAACAAGAGTAACTGTTAGTAACAATCCTGAAAGTGATACAAAAGGTGAATTTAATTCTTTAAATATTGCTTTAGGACTTGGTGGTGGATATTTTATTACTGAAAATTTATTTGCAGAAGCTAGATATAATCTTGGTTTAACTAATGATTCTAAACCTGTAACAATTCCATTTCTAGGTACAATCGAAGCAGTTTCTAAAACAAGCGCAATTCAATTTTCTTTAGGTTATAAATTTTAAGAATTAATAAATTTTTATTTAAGAACCTGTTTTTACAAACTGTAAAAACAGGTTTTTTGTTTCAAATACATTTTAAAATCTTATTAGTTTTTTTATTTTTTTTCGCTTAATTCTGATATTTACAGCTTTTATTAAAAGCTAAATTTGTTGGTTTGTTGTTATTCCGACGAAGGAGGAATCTCATAAGTTGCTCACGTAATGTGATTCCTATTTCGTCGGAATGACAAAAGCTGTAAATAATAGAGTTAAGCCTTTTTTTTTTAATTAACAAAGATTTAAAAATACTTTCCAAATATGTTACTTAACTTTAAACTCTTAAAACTTCAAACAAAAAACTAATGTTAAATTTCGAATTATACAACCCGACCAATTACGTTTTTGGAAAAGATCAAATGAAAAAACTACCAACTTTAGTTCCTGCGGGTTCTAAAATATTATTGGCTTATGGTGGCGGAAGCATTTTCAAGAATGGCATTCACGATCAAGTTACATCGCAATTAAAAGATTTTGAAGTGATAGAATTTGGTGGCATAGAACCCAATCCAAGATTTGAAACCTTGATGAAAGCAGTTGAAATTGTCAAAAAAGAAAAAATCACTTTTATTCTTGCGGTTGGTGGCGGAAGCGTTATTGATGGAGTAAAATTTATTTCTGGCGCAACTAATTATGAAGGAAACCACATTGATATTCTCAAAAATCGAGTTTTATTTACCGATTTAGGTAAAGTAATTCCGTTTGGTGTGGTTTTGACTTTACCAGCAACAGGTTCTGAAATGAATTCGGGTTCGGTGGTAACAATCGAAGCCACCAAAGAAAAACTAGTTTTGGGCGGAAGTGCTTTGTTTCCGAAATTTTCTATTTGTGATCCAACCGTTATTCAATCTTTGCCAAAACTTCAAATTCAAAATGGAGTAATTGACGCTTTTACACACGTAATGGAACAATATTTGACTTATCCACACGATGCCATTTTGCAAGACCGTTTTGCCGAAAGTATTTTGCAAACTTTGGTAGAAATTGGTCCCAAAGTTGTCGAAAACCCATCTGATTATAAAT